>DATBWK010000250.1:0-14052 GCA_036514835.1 Bellilinea sp. | reverse complement strand
GCCGCCATCCGGACCAAGGTCAATGATATAGTCTGCCACCTTGATGATGTCCATGTTGTGCTCGATGATCAGCACCGAGTTACCAGCATCCACCAGCCTCTGCAGCACCTCGATCAACTTGTGCACGTCGGCGGCGTGCAGCCCAACGGAGGGCTCATCCAGCACGTACAAAGTCCTACCGGTCGCTCGGCGGGAAAGTTCTTTCGCCAGTTTGACGCGCTGCGCCTCGCCGCCGGAGAGGGTTGTGCCAGATTGACCGATGCGGATATAACCCAACCCGACGTCGTTCAAAGTCCGCAGCTTATTCATGATCGACGGGAAAGCCGCGAACAGCTCCGACCCTTCGCTGACGGTCGTGTCCAGGACATCGGCAATACTTTTGCCCTTGAAATGAACCTGCAGCGTCTCGCGGTTGAAGCGGGCGCCGTGGCAGACATCGCACAGCACGAAAATATCCGGCAGGAACTGCATCTCGATCCGCAGCTGCCCCTGCCCCTGACAAGCCTCGCAACGTCCACCGTGCACGTTGAAAGAAAAACGCCCGGCCTTGTAACCACGGATTTTGCTCTCAGGCAGTTCGGCGAATAAGCGCCGGATCTCATCGAACATACCCGTATAGGTGCCGGGATTCGAGCGCGGTGTGCGGCCAATCGGCGACTGGTCAATGTTGATGATCTTATCCAGCAGCTCGATCCCTTCGATGCGTTCGTAGCCGCCGGCAGTGGTGTGCGCACCGTTCAAGTCGTGCGCCAGCGCATTGTACAGCACATCCACCATCAGGGTGGACTTGCCGGAACCGGACACACCGGTGATGCAAACCAGCTTGCCCAGCGGAATTTCGACATCCAAATCTTTCAAGTTGTTGGCGCATGCGCCGACTACGCGCAAATGCTTGCCGTTGCCATTGCGGCGCTTCTCAGGCACAGGCACCTGCAGCCGCCCCGACAAATACGCACCGGTAATGGATTTGGGATGGTTATAGATCTGGCTGGGCGTGCCTTCGGCAATCACATACCCGCCTTGTTCACCGGCACCGGGACCAAGGTCGATGATCCAATCTGCTTCGCGAATGGTCTCCTCGTCATGTTCCACGACCAAAACGGTGTTACCCAGGTCGCGCAGCCCTTTCAATGTAGCCAGCAGGCGGTTGTTATCCCGCGGGTGAAGACCGATCGAAGGTTCATCCAGGACGTACAACACGCCCATCAACCGCGAGCCTATCTGGGTTGCCAGCCGGATCCTCTGGGCTTCTCCGCCGGATAATGAAGCCGCAGAGCGCCGCAGGGTCAGATATTCCAGCCCAACATCGACCAAAAAACCGAGGCGGGCGATGATTTCTTTGAATATACGGCTGCCAATTGCCAGTTCGCGCTCGGAGAGCGGCGAGTCCTCGCCTGCCAGCCGGCGCATCCAGTCCAACGAACGGGAAACTGGCCAATCGGTGGCTTCGATAATGTTATGACCATCTACCGTCACTGCCAGAGCCTCCGGGCGTAGGCGCTTGCCGCCGCATGTCGGGCAGGGACGGTTGTTCATGAACTCGGTAATCTTATTGCGAATGTACTCTGAGTTGGTTTCGCGGTAGCGTCGTTCCAGGTTAGGAATGACGCCTTCAAAAGCCATGCTGTAATTCGCCTGGCGGTCATCTCGTTCAAAATGCATTTTCACTTCTTCGCCGGCGGTGCCATACAGAATTTTTTGCAGTTTATCCGGCGTCAGGCTGCTGACTGAGGCGTCCATATTGATGTGGAACTTAGCAGCCACATTTTTAACCATCTGCCAGTAGTAGCGGCCTTCGTCGCCGCGTGTGCCGGACCATTCCAACGCCACAATCGCGCCGTCATTGAGCGAGCGCTCCTTATCGGGGATCAGCAGGTCAGGGTCGATCTCGAGCTTGCTGCCTAAACCCTGGCAATCCGGACAGGCGCCGTGAGGGGTGTTGAACGAAAAAGTTCGCGGCTCGATCTCCGGCAGGCTGACGCCGTGCACCGGGCAAGCCAGGTGTTCGGAAAAGAAATAATCCACCGGCGATTCGGTTGTCACATCCTGGACGATCAAGTAACCCTCGCCGACTTTCAAGGCCGTCTCGACGGAATCAGTCAAGCGGGTGCGGGCGGCGCGTTCATCAGACTCATCTTCTTGATGGTTTAGCACCAGCCGGTCGACCACTGCTTCGATATTGTGAATCTTGTAGCGGTCGAGCGTAATTTCCTCATCCAGTGAAAATACAGTCCCATCCGCACGAACCCGCACAAATCCAGCTTTACGGATTTCGTCGAATACCGCCTGATAGGTGCCTTTGCGTCCCCGCACCACCGGCGCCAGGATCAACAGCTTTGATCCTTCGGGCTTGTTTTCCAGGATCTCGACAATTTCCTGGGCGGACTGCTGAACCACCTCACGCCCGCAGATCGGGCAGTGCGGAATGCCAACACGGGCGTACAACAGGCGCAGATAGTCATACACTTCGGTGACCGTGCCAACCGTTGAACGCGGGTTGCGTGAAGTAGCTTTCTGGTCAATCGAGACCGCGGGGGATAATCCTTCGATCGAATCCACGTCCGGTTTTTCCATCTGCCCGAGGAACTGGCGGGCATAGGCAGAAAGCGACTCCACATAACGACGCTGCCCTTCGGCAAAGATAGTATCGAATGCCAATGAGCTTTTCCCCGAGCCCGACAGTCCAGTGATCACCACCAACTGGTCGCGCGGGATTTCGACGGTAATATTTTTGAGGTTGTGTTCACGGGCACCAACCACCCGAATACAATTTTTAGTCATGCCTGCACCGTACCCGTTGTCGAATATATTTTCTAAATTATATCACGCCAGAAATCGAATTGGAACACCCGTTCTGACAGTAATTTGCGCAATCTGTGATTCTACCAAAATTGGATGGGGTTAATCCAGTGCAATAAATGTATACAATTTGGGTCTGCTTTCGTGAGGTCGTTTTCAAGGCACACTATATAATGACATCATCAAGGAACTCCTCCGCCCAAAAGGAACAGTCCCATGGAAGAACAATTGCATAAGAAAGCCATTCGCGCCTGGACAATGTACGATTGGGGCAATTCGGCCTTTGCCACCACCATCATGGCAGCCGTTCTGCCGGTGTACTACAGTACCGTGGCAGCCGCAAACATCGCCCCCAATATGGCAACCGCCTACTGGGGATACACCACCGCATTTTCGGCGCTGCTGGCGGCTTTGATCAGCCCAATACTGGGAGCCGTGGCAGATTTTCGCGGTGCGAAGAAGAAGTTCCTTACGATTTTTATGATCATCGGCGTGACCGCCACCGCGCTGCTGTATTTCATCTCCACCGGCGATTATTTATTGGCATCGCTGTTCTTTGTTTTTGGGCAGATTGGTTTTGCCGGCAGCCTGGTGTACTATGATGCGCTGCTGCCGCATGTTGCCCGGCCTGACGAGATCGACCAGGTGTCATCCCGCGGATATGCCATGGGGTATATCGGCGGCGGTGTGCTGCTGGCAATCAACCTGGTAATGATCCTGTTCGTGCCCAGCTTGTTCCCGCCGGAGCAGCAAGGTGCGATTACCGGATTGATGACGCGGCTGTGTTTCATCACGGTGGCGGTCTGGTGGTTTATCTTCACGTTACCGCTGCTAAGGCATGTTTCCGAGCCGGAACGCCGCATTCTCCCCGGAGAAGAAAAATTTAATCCGCTGCAGGCCAGTTTCAGCCGGCTTGGCAAGACTTTCAAAGATATCAGCCATTTCCGCGATCTTGCAACGTTTTTACTGGCATTCTGGATTTATGCCAACGGAATTGGCACCATAATCACCATGGCGACCATTTACGGTGCGGAAATCGGGCTTGGCCAAACCACCCTGATCGGTACGCTGCTGATGGTGCAGTTCCTGGCGGCGCCATTTGCCATACTTTTTGGCCGGCTGGCGAAAAAGATCGGAGCCAAGCGCTGCATCTACCTGGCTCTGGGAATTTACACCATCATATCCATCTTAGGATATTTCCTGGAATTTGAGTGGCAGTTCTGGGTTCTTGGTGCGTTGGTCGCGACCGTGCAGGGCGGCAGCCAGGCGCTTAGCCGTTCCTTGATGGGCAAAATGATGCCCAAAAGTAAATCGGCCGAGTTTTACGGGTTTTTCAGCGTCTTCGAAAAGTTCGCCAGCGTTGCCGGACCGCTGCTTTTTGGTGTGGTTTCCACGATCATGGGCGAAAGCCGGTTGAGCATCGTTTCCTTGATCGTTTTCTTCGTGGTCGGCGCGTTCCTGCTGACCCGCGTCAATGTTGAACGCGGAGTTGAATCAGCCCTCAGAGACGAACAGACGATGGTATCTACGGCCAGTTAAGCTGATTTTGCAGTAACTTCGTACAATTCGACCAACACCCCGCCAGTGCTTTTGGGATGAACAAACGCCATTTTGCGGCCGGGTAATTCGAGCGCGGTCTCATTGATCAAGCGCACCCCTTTGGCTTTCAAGTCGTTCAGCATGCCGCTGATATCATCGACCTCGAAGCACAGGTGGTGCATGCCGCCGCCTTTTTCAGCCAGGAATTTGGCTACTCCGGTGTCGTCGCTGGTTGGTTTTACCAGTTCAACTTCCGACTCCCCGACTGGCAGGAATACCACAGTAGATTTTTGGCTGGGGACATCTTCGATGTGGTCCACCTTCAAACCCAGGGCATCTTGCCAGAAGACCAATGAAGAATCGACGTCCGGAATTGCGATCGCGATGTGATTTATTTTTGTAATGCGTGCCATTTCCATCCCTTTATTGATTTTTGGAAAATGCTTTAAATCCAGGCAGGCGGTTGGTACTCGCCCCACACCTTGCGCAAGACGCCACTGATCTCGCCCAGAGTCAGATCGTTCTCGACACAGGTGATAAAAAGCGGCATCAAGTTTTCACGTCCACGGGCAGCGGTATCCAGTTGCCCTAGCAGCTCGTTGGCGCGCTCCGAATCACGGTTGGCGCGCAGGGCTGCCAGGTGTGCTCTCTGATTTTCTTCGATCGCCGGGTTGGGTTTTAATCCTTCTAGTTCCATTTTTTCCTCAACCTGGAAGGCATTAACGCCCACAACGACCTGTTCCTTCTTCTCGATTGCCCGCTGAAACTGATATGCCGAGTCCAGGATCTCAGATTGCATGTAACCGTTTTCAATGGCTTTCAGCGCACCGCCCATGGCATCGATGCGTTGTATGTATTCCATGGCGCGATTGCAGATTTCGTCGGTCATGTATTCAATGACGTAGGAGCCGCCGAATGGATCGATGGTGTCCGCCACGCCGGATTCATAGGCAATGACTTGCTGCGTGCGTAACGCCACCCGCACGGAATTTTCGGTTGGCAGCCACAGCGCCTCATCCATGCTGTTGGTGTGCAACGACTGAGTACCGCCCATCACCGCTGCCAAAGCCTGGATCGCCACGCGCACCACATTATTTTCCGGCTGTTGAGCCGTGAGTGTTGAGCCGCCGGTCTGGGTGTGGAAGCGCAGCATCCAGGATTTTGGGTCCTTGGCGCCAAAACGGTTGCGCATGATCTGCGCCCAAAGACGCCGCGCAGCCCGGAACTTGGCTACTTCCTCCAGAAAGTTGTTGTGGGCGGCAAAAAAGAAGGACAGTTGCGAGGCGAAATGATCCACTTGCAGGCCGGAATCGATGGCAGCCTGGGCATAGGCAATGGCGTCCGACAGGGTGAAAGCCACTTCCTGCACCGCAGTCGAGCCTGCTTCGCGGATGTGATAGCCTGAGATGCTGATGGTGTTCCAGCGCGGGACGTGGGTCTCGCAGTAGCTAAACACATCGGTGATTAAGCGCATGGACGGAGTGGGCGGGAAAATATATGTTCCACGGGCCACATATTCTTTGAGAACATCATTTTGGATGGTGCCGCGCAGCCATTTCTGGTCGAATCCCTGCCGGCGGGCAACCGCGATATACATCGCCAGCAAAATGGACGCCGGCGCATTAATGGTCATACTGGTGGATACTTTGTCCAGCGGAATATCCTGGAAAAGCAATTCCATGTCGCGCAGCGAGGAGATCGATACGCCGACCTTTCCTACCTCGCCCATCGACATTGGGTCGTCGGCATCATAACCGATTTGGGTGGGCAGGTCGAAGGCAACCGATAAGCCGGTTTGTCCGTGCTGCAGCAGGTAGCGGTAGCGCTGATTGGATTCCTCGGCGCTGGCATACCCCGCATATTGGCGCATTGTCCACAAACGTCCACGGAACATGGTGGGCTGAACGCCGCGGGTGAAGGGGTACTCACCCGGGAAGCCTAACTGCTCCATGTAATCGGAAGGGGTTGGAATCCCCACCCGCGGGACCGGGATTTGCGAAGGCGAAAAAAATTCCGGCTGACGTTCCGGATATTTCGAGATAAAAGGGTTAAGAACCTCGTTTTCCCAGCGTTTTTTTTCGGCGTCAGGGTTCATTGGAAAGGCCTCGTCTTGGTTGTTTGAGGATGAAAGTCCAGGCGAACTCAGCCGGCCTGGATAAACTAGAAAAGCGAATCAACACCGCTAATGAAATAACCCAATAATGACGACTACGGTTCAACCTTACCAGTATAACCGATGGAAATTTAAATTTGAGGGACGAAAATATGTTAAAATCCGTACATATTTCCCGAAAACTTGTTTCTTTCATTTTCCTGATGGGGGTTAGGGATAGAAGGGATCACTGGTGAGTAATTTTCTCCAATTGGCGTTCCTCTTGGTCATCATATTGGTGGCGGCAAAGGCCAGCGGTTACCTTGCGACCCGCCTTGGCCAACCCTCCGTGCTGGGTGAATTGCTGGTGGGCTTGCTGCTGGGTCCATCGCTGGTGGATATCGTTCACCTGCCGTTTATAACCAATCTGCACTTGGGCGAAACCATCCATGAATTAGGCGAGCTGGGCGTGCTCTTGTTGATGTTTATCGCCGGGTTGGAACTGCACCTGTCCGAACTGGCTAAAAACACCCGGGTGGCTGCTTACGCCGGGGCGCTGGGAGTCTTCGTGCCAGTTGCCCTGGGCGTGCTAGCTGGCGAGTTGTTCGGGTTGTCCCTGGAAAATTCGATCTTCCTGGGATTAACCTTGGGGGCTACCAGCGTCAGTATTTCCGCCCAGACTTTGATGGAGTTGAAAGTCCTGCGCAGCCGTGTCGGTTTGGGATTGCTCGGTGCGGCAGTTTTTGATGATATCTTGGTCATCCTTTTCCTATCCAGCTTTGTGGCGCTGGCAGCCGGCGGTTCGGCAGCCCAGGTTGTGGTAGTCCTCATCCGAATGATCGGTTTCCTGGTGCTATCAGCTGCCTTTGGATTGTGGGTGCTGCCGCGCCTGACGGTGGCAATCAGCAAAATGCATTTTAGCCAGAATGTTTTGACCTTTGCCATTGTGATTATGCTCACCTACGGCCTGGCAGCTGAACTTCTCGGCGGCATGGCGGCCATCACTGGCACTTTCGTGGCGGGGTTAATGTTTGGCCGCACCGCGGAAAAATCCCAATTGGAAGGTGGGTTGCGTGCTTTGAGTTATGCCTTTTTCGTGCCGATTTTCTTCGTAAATATCGGACTGACGATCAACCTGCGCGAGGTGAGTGTCAGCGCGTTGTGGCTGATGCTGGTAATTTCGCTGTTGGCGGTGGCTGGCAAAATTCTCGGCTCTGGGTTCGGGGCGCGGTTGGGGAAATTCAGCTGGATCGAATCGCTGCAGTTAGGCATTGGCATGGTTTCACGCGGAGAGGTTGGCCTGATCGTAGCCTCGATCGGACTCAATGCCGGGCACCTGACGGCTGATGCCTTTTCCGCGGTAGTCGGCATGATCTTGATTACAACGTTAATTACACCGCCACTGCTGCGGATGGCCTTCAAGGCCCAAACACACAAGCAAGTCGAACCACTGCCATCGGATTGAGATCATAAGGAGCCTATATCATGCATATGATTTTGCTGGTCCTCAATAATCCGGGAGATCTCGACGACGTTTTAGATGCCTGGGAAAATGCCGGGGTGAGCGGAATTACCATCCTGCCAAGCACCGGTTTGGCACGCATCCGCGAAAGGGGAGCCTGGCGGGATGACTTGCCGCTAATCCCCAGCCTGGAAGATTTTCACGATTACGTCGAATCGCTGAACCGTACAATATTTACCATCGTGCCGACCGACGAGATGGTGGATAAGGTCATAAGCGCCACCCAGGCGATCACCGGCGACCTGAACGACCCTCACACTGGCATCCTGGTCACCCTGCCGGTTGATCGTTTCATTGGCATTTTTCGCAATCCGCCCGCATAGCCCGGCTATGTTTGACGAATCCGCCGTCCTTTGGTAGAATTCTGCCGCTCGAGACGTTGTACCCTTCGTCTCCAGCCGCCTTAGGCGAATTCTAGGAAAGCCGGAAAGGGCTTGAAAAATGAAAGTAATGTTGGTTAAGGACGTTTACAAACTGGGACGCGCTGGCGATATCAAGCGTGTCGCCGACGGCTACGGCCGCAATTTCCTGCTCCCCAAAGGGCTGGCTGTTTTGGCTACCGGTGCTGCGCTGAAAAAAGTTGAGGCAATCAAGGCGGACGCTGCGGTTCAACGTTCTGTCCTCAACAAAGAAATGGGCGGAGTCGCCGAATTGTTGGCGGGCAAAGTCTTCACCTTCCCCAGCAAAGCCGGCGAGACCGGTAAGTTGTACGGCTCCATTACTACCCAGATGGTGGTCGATGCGATCAAGGCTAAACTTGGCGTCGAAATTGACCGCCACCAGATCGAGGTTGCCCCGATCCGCACCCTGGGCGAGCATAAAGCCCACATCCGCTTGACGGTTGATCTGGTGCCGGAAATTACCGTGAACGTTTACCGTGAAGGCCAGGCTGCTGCCAAGCCCGAACCAGCCGCCGCAGTTGTAGAAGCTCCGGTCGTACCGGCTGCCGTGGAAGTTGCAGAAGAAGTTCCTGCAGTTGAAGAAGCTGCCGAAGAAGTTGTAGCAGAAAACGAAGAAACCAGCGCGGAATAAGCCTGGTTTTGGATTTGAACCGAATACCGGCCCCGCCAGCCTGGTTGCTGCGGGGCTGGTTCTTTATAGACGGGTATAATTACCGGCGGATATGACGGAAATCCCTGCGACGGTTGGCGAATATCTACGAAAAACTCGTGAAGCCCGTGGCATCAGCCTGGAGCAAGTTGCCCAGGTCACTCGGGTGCGCCTGCCGTATTTAATCGCGATTGAGAATGATGAACCCGGCGCGCTGCCCTCGGGGGTTCAGGCGCGTGGATTCTTGCGCCTGTATGCCAGCTTCCTGGAGATCCCGGCGCAGCCGCTGCTGGAGGGCTGGAAATCCGGTTCATTTGCACCCCCAACGCCCCAAGAAACTCCTCCGGCAGCTGAGTCGGTCATTCCTGCACCGGTTGAACAGACTGCGCAGCCAGTTTCAATCCGCGAGTCGGAACCGGCTGATGTCCTCTTGCCGCTGCCGCCTGACCTGGTTGAGTATGCTGAACCCGATGAGGATGATGGATCAAAGCCTGTGGTACTGGCGGAATCAGACCAACGCCGCTCAGACCAGATATTCCAGGAAATTGGCGCGATCCTGCGCGAACGCCGCGAAAGTCTGCATCTCTCGGTCGCTGATATTGAACGCTTCACCCGCCTGCGGGCATATTACGTCCAAGCGTTGGAACAGGCCAAAGTAGATGATCTGCCCTCGCTGGTGCAAGGGCGCGGGATGCTGACCAATTATGCCGAATTCCTTGACCTGGATTCGGAAGGCTTGATGCTCAAATTTGCCGATGCACTGCAAACCCGCCGACTTGAACTGGCAGCCCCGCAAGCATCGGCAGCGAAAAAACGCGCCTCGACCCCGCTGACAAAAAGCCGCGGCGGAAAACCGCCATCCTGGCGGCGTTTCCTGACGCTCGACCTGGTGCTTGGCGGTGGATTATTCCTGGTGTTAATCGTGTTTGTTTTATGGGGTGCGGGGCGGGTGATCAACCTGCAGCGCGAAGATGCGCAACCGACACTGGCGTCCATCTCCGACATCCTGATGACGCCTAATGCCGATCTGGTAACGCCCACAGCGGACATGACTGCCTCGGTGACGCCAATGGCGGCGGTTGCAAACACCCAGGCGCCGCCGGTTGTGGCAGAGAACACAGCTGAAGCCACAGAATTGGTGGTGCCAACCCTTGGCAGCGCACCCATCTCGGTGTATATCGTGGCTTCGCAGCGCGCCTGGATGCGGGTCACGGTCGATACGACGATTGTCTTCGAAGGGCGGACGATCCCCGGAAATGCCTATCCGTTTACTGGACGTGAGAGCATTGAGTTGCTCACCGGCAATGGTGCAGCGCTGCAGGTCATCTATAACGAGAACGATCTCGGCACGCTGGGTACCACCGGCGAAGTTGTGGATATTGCGTTTACCCGCGACGGCACGGTCGTGCCGACTACGCAGCCGACTGTGACGCCGACCCCCACCACCCAGCCAAGTGCCACCCTGCAGCCGACACTACACCAAATTACCCCATCCATCACCCCGTACGTTCCTTAATGGTTGAAAAGAGTCCTGATGAAAGATAAATCTTATTACCTGGTTTCGCTCGGCTGCGCTAAAAACACTGTTGATTCGGTCTCCATGGCGACGCTGCTGGAAGAAGCCGGCTATTCGCAGGTTGAGAAACCCAATCAAGCTGGCGTGATGATCGTCAATACCTGCGGTTTTATCCACAGCGCCCGTCAGGAATCACTGCTGGAACTGCGCGGTCTGGCTGCCCGAAAAAAGCGTGGGCAGATATTAATCGCCGCCGGTTGTATGACGCAGCGCTACCGCGAACTGGTGGTCGAGCAGGTGCCGGGGATCGACGGGTTAATTGGAACGCGCCGCTGGATGGATATTCTTGACCTGGTGCGCGACCTGCGTCAACGCACACCGGTCAACCGCTATCACTTGCCGGAAGCTGCCACTGTCGGGCGCGACGAACGCAATGTGCTGCGGGCTGCCATCCAGGGCAGCAGCGCGTATTTGAAGATTGCCGACGGCTGCCGCCGTCCGTGTGCTTTTTGCGCCATTCCATTGATCAAAGGCACACTGGTCAGCCGCCCGGCTGAGACGATTGTCGAGGAAGCGCAGGCGCTGGAAGAAATGGGCGTCCAGGAGCTGATCCTGATCGCCCAGGATACTACCGATTACGGTCATGATTTAGGTGTTCGCGACGGACTGCCAGCTTTGCTCGAACAGCTGCTGGCAAATACCAGCATCCCCTGGATTCGCATCATGTATGCCTTCCCCGGTTACGTCACCGACCGTCTGATCGAGGTAATGTCTGCCAATCCGCGCATCCTGCCCTATCTGGATATGCCGCTGCAGCATGCTCACCCGGAAATGCTCAAGCGCATGCGCCGCCCGGCAAATATGGAATGGGTTTACACCACGGTCGCCAAAATGCGGGCTGCCATCCCCAACCTGTCGCTGCGCAGCACGTTTATTGTCGGCTACCCCGGCGAAACCGAGGAAGAATTCAATACATTACTGGATTTCCTGCGCGAGATTAAACTGGATCGCGCTGGCGCATTCACTTTCTCGTTTGAGGAGGGCACCGCCTCCGAACCGCTGGGCGATCCGATTCCTGCCGAAGTCAAACAGGAACGCTACAAGCAGTTCATGTTGACCCAGGAAACCATTTCCCTGAATCGTAACCAGTCGTATATTGGCAAAGTGCTGGAAGTGCTGGTTGAGGGTGAAAACAACAGTGTTTCGGTCGGACGCTCCTACCGCGACGCCCCTGAAATTGACGGTTACGTGGTGATCAATGGTAAAGCCCCGGTTGGACAGATCGTACCGGTGCTCATCGGCGGCGCGATGCCCCATGATCTGAACGGTACTCTGGTTACCTCCTGACCTTCTCGCAATAATTGGCTATACGAATGACTCGCACTGACCGCATCGCCCTGCTGCTCACATTGCTCGCACTGGCGGCGGTGTTTTTGGTTACCGACCGGGTATTTGAGGGGCTGCCCCACCTGGAGGACGAGTACGCCTACATCTGGCAAGCTCAGACCATTACTCGCGGCGACCTGACCGTGCCCTCGCCAGTATCTCCGAATGCTTTCATGGTGCCGTTCGTGGTGGATTATGACGGACTGCGCTTTGGTAAATACCCGCCCGGCTGGCCTGCTGCCCTGTCATTGGGACTGCGGCTTGGATTGCGAAGTTGGGTCAACCCGTTTTTCGCCGCATTATGCGTATGGTTCACCTACCGGCTGGTCAAACGCCTGCTCAACGAAAAAGCCGGGCTGCTGGCTGCTTTTCTAACATTGATTTCGCCCTTCTTTCTGCTGAACGGCGGCAGCCTGCTTTCACACACCTGGTCGTATTTCCTAACTCTGACGTTTATCCTCAGCTGGTTGGACGCGACCGGTTCGGATTCCCACTTGCCTGCCTGGCTGCCAGTGACAACTGGCGGTTTGACTCTGGGGCTGCTGGTCCTCACCAGGCCGTTAACTGCCGTCGGCGTCGCCTTGCCGTTTTTTATCTATGGCGTCGTCCTGCTCGTCCGCGGACAAGGCCAGGTGCGCAGGCGTGTGCTTGTATTGGGCTTGATTGCCGGGCTGATCACACTGATCATCCCATTGTGGCAGTACGCGGTCACCGGAAACCCGCTGATCAACCCATATACGTTGTGGTGGCCGTACGACCGGCTCGGTTTTGGGCCAGGCATAGGCCGGCAGCCGGAAGGCAACACGCTATACTGGGCGTTCACCAATGCCAGAAATTCGATGCGAGTTGGCGCCAGTGATTTATTCGGCTGGCCGATGTTGTCCTGGTTATTCATTCCCTTTGGGGTGTACGCGGTGCGGCGCAACCGTTCAGCTTTACGTGTGAGTTCGATCTTGGTCTCATTGCTGCTGGTTTACACCCTGTACTGGATCGGATCCTGGGTTTTTGGACCGCGCTACTATTTTGAGGGCATGATCAGCGCGATTTTCCTGACCGCTGCCGGCATTCAATGGCTGGCAGGTCGGTTGCTGCCCTCTAGTGCAGATAGAAATCAGAGAATCAAAACAGCATTCCGGTTTGGACTGACAATCGGTGTGTTGACCCTGCTGATCGTCGGTAATTTGCGGTTTTACCTGCCGCAGCGGCTATCCAGCATGACACACCTGTATTCCGTGTCTCGTCAACAGTTGACTCCCTTTTCCCTGTCTGAGATTCAAGCGCTGGCGCCTGCCCTGGTAGTGGTGGTGCAGCAGCAACAATGGCGGGAGTACGGCACGCTGCTCGAACTATCCAACCCGTATCTCGATACGCCTTTTATTTTCAACTATTACCGCGGCCTCGAATCGACTCAGGTAGTGATTGACGCCTACCCGCAGCGTACGGTCTATTATTATTACGCGGATGAACCGAATAAGCACTACAAATCCCCGCGCTGAGGTTCAGGCAGCGCGGGCGATCGCTGTCAGCAGCAGCACCACAATCGAAAGCACCAGGTTGAGGGTCAAAACCAGCGATTCGCGCTTTCGCAATTCTGCGTCCCTGGCAGCATTTACCGTTCCACCGGCTGCGCGCTGCAACGCAATGCGCTGTAAGGCGGGCATGACTACCCAGGTCAGATAACCTCCCGCCAGCACCATCAGTCCGATGACCAGATGCTTAATAAGGATCGCGACTGCCCAGGTATTGGAAATGGCTAAAAATCCCTTGTAGGCCGGGTGAGCGCTCATCTGGAACAATCCAGTCCCCACCAACACCGCCAGGCTCAACCAGCCGACCCGCTGCAGGTTCGACTGCACCCTGCCCAACAACGCTGCATAATCAATTGGCTGCAGCGTACGGCGAGCAGCTGGAATCACCAGAACTGCCAGCGCCATCAACCCCCCGATCCAGGTGACCGTTGCCAGAATGTGCAGCCAATAAGCCAGTGCCAGGGCGAAATCAGGAAATGTCACCGTGGAGTTCCTCTAATTAACAAAACAAAACTCATGGTGCAGGGACGGCTGTTGTTTCGGTGATCGTTGGTAATACAGTTCCCGTTAAATCCGGCGTCGGTGAAGGAGTCGGTGTCGGTTCAGCCTGCGTTTCCCC
>DATBWK010000249.1:0-3732 GCA_036514835.1 Bellilinea sp. | reverse complement strand
CCCAATTTACAATGAGTGAATAAATAGATCCAGGTATGTAGGCGACTGCCAGGCGCTGACCCTGGCTGAACGTTCGGTCTGGCGCAAACGATAGGTCCAGCACCTGGTCGTATATGGCTAATTCGGTTGAAGATTGGCCTTTCTCAGGCAGGTTCACCAGTGAGATAGACCAGGAGCCTACCAGGATGATCTCGGTGCCATCGGGATTAAAAGAAGCTGTGGTAAGCCCGTCAACGTAATAGGTATCGATCCGTTCAAAATCGGGTACGCTCCATAGGCTGGCTGTTGAGTCGTCCGACCAGGTAAGGATCGTTTTTCCATCCGGCGAAAGCGCCACGCCAATGATGTGACCTATATCCTTTTCCAACCGACCAATCTCGAATCCATCCCACACCCAGAATAATTTGACCTTTGAGGAAGATTCCACCACGGCTAAAATTTGTCCGTCAGCCGAAAACGAAGCGGCGCTGGCAACCACTGGCAGCGTCTGCCACGTCATACCGCTAGCAATCGACCAGACAGCCATGCCAGCTGTGTCGTATAACCCGGCAAGGTAATATCCATTCGAAGAAAGGACAAAATTCGAGCCTCCCGGCCGCCAGGAATTAAGCAGCGTTCCGGAGGTCAGGCTGTACAATGCCAGCCAGGAGGGTGAAAACCCTTCAGATGGAACAGTTTTCTCAACCACCAGCGTATGGCCGTCGCCTAAAAACTGCACCCGGACGATTTTTCCAGCCACCCCGTTGGTATCAATTCTCCGGATTTCATTTTGGTCCCCTGGATGAAACAAATGGACGTATCGGTCATCGCTGACAGCCAGTAACTGACCGTCAGGCGAAATTTGCATATTATTGTTCTCTAATATGCTGTAACCCTGAAAATCAAATTGATTGTTGGATGCCTGACCGTATCCAATTCCGCGGTCTCCGGAAAGGAGAATCTGTCCATTCAAAAGAAATTGCACCCGCTTAACATTCCCTTTCCCCAGCATGGTTTTTTCAACGATACGGTTCGCGTTGGCAGCGGTAACACCCGGAAGCGCTGCTTCACCAGTGGCAGGCAGCGTATTGCGGGTATGACTATAAATATCCGGCGGCAGGGCTGCGTTGCGCCAGCGGTCCTCCAAACGGTTCATGAAAGCGAATAGGTCAAAGTCCTGCGCCAGGATTTTCTCCTGCACCGCGGGTGGGAACATCCGCTTCACATCTATCGCGAAGTCCAACCCCGCGTCTGGCAGCACCACGGATTCAACCGATCCTCTGGTATTAACCTTCACTTTTGCCGGAGAACTGACCCCGTTGGCCTCCACGCCTGGACCGCTCTGGCAAAAAGCCCAGATATAGCGTTCCTGTTCCCACCAGCCCAGCATCTCCCACTCGCATTTGCCCGCCGGCGTACCCAAAACGGCATTGGAGATGGCTGATTCGGTCGCACCCCAATTCGTCACCGGTGTGGATGCCGGGGTGACCTTCGACGGATCGTTGCCGCCGTTTTTTGCCCCGCAACTGGTCAACATGAACACGATGACCAGGTGAATTACCAGGGATCGGATTTTTACTGTCAACAACATTTTCCTCCCCTTAGCAGCAAATTACCAATTGATCCAACGCGCCGGTACGTTAAAAAAGGTCTTTCCCCCCAATATCTCCTCGATCTGTTCGCGTTGAGCGTGACCGGGATAGTAAATCACGATATCGGCGTGGTCAGCGTTGCCGCAGGTTTGGTTAACAATTTTGAAATCGACGTCTGATGAAACTGCCCGAATTTGATCGACAACTGCCCTGTTGTCCCTCACAATTGCCTCGACCTCAACCGCCAGAGGCAGCCTTTTGCAGGGGATGTAATGATTGTAATTGTCATAAACCACGTCAAAGACGATGCGTTGAATGATATGGGACTGATAAAGGGCAACCAGCCCGATAATCAACAGCAAACCGGCAAGCCAATAAACCGTTTTCCTTTTTTTCAGCAATTCCATAAGGCCAAAAATACCTCCACTCGAGGACTAAGCCGTGTGCGAACAACAAGGAAGGGTTAGGTTACCGATAATAAATAATCAGTAGGGGGAATTAGATTGAGTTGGGAAGAGCAAATGGTTGGTAGAAGCGTCCAAACAAAAGGGCGGTTTGGATGTTTAAACCCCAATATACCATTAATTTACCGCCGAACCAGCGGCAGGTACAGTTGACCCGGGCAGGCCTGGTCGACGAAGATCCAGCGCGGATCCGCAGCCGTGGTCACATTTCCCTCGTGGTCCCAGATGCGCAGTCCAACCTCCAGCCAGCCGTTGAGCGGTCCGGCCTCGCATAAATTGATGTCCCAGTCGTACATGCCTGGAAGAGACTGTTGGGTCATGGTCGGACCTATTTCTTTCCATACGCCGTTGATTTTAGCCACATAGCGCACTGCTTTGACATTGACATCATCGCTCGCATAAGCTGTGGCATCCATCAATGGGTTGCTGCCAGTCGCCACTGTTTTATTCGGTTCCGGTCGGCTTATGGTGCCGCTAGCCGGGTAGGCGCCAACGTTTCCTGAGGTATACAAGTTCAAATGGAGTGCGTACGGGTCCGACTTACTCCCGGTACATTCAGAAGCGCCATTAACCACGCCGGCAAAGATAATTTCATAGCAGGTGCGCGGAATGCCGTTATTGATCGACACGTCCGCGAACCGGATATCGATCGAATATCCCCAATAATAGCCCTCTCTACCCGTCCATGGATTTTGCACAACCATGAAGTGAACGTGGTTTGAAGTGCTGTAACCCGTATCGTCGGTATCGCCCAGGTATTGACCGCGAACAACCGGCGTTCCGTTGGTCAACTGATCCGGGATGGTGCCGTGGGCAAGGTGCAGGTAGATCTGATAAGCATTATCACTGGCGGTGTACAAAACGATGTAATTGGTGCATCCCTCAGTGTTATCTGCGCAGCTATCACGCGATTGCACCACTGACCCGCCCTTCGATGCCAGCAGGGGGAAATGCCCATAATCCGTGAAATCATAGGCGTAGGCGCAGGCGTCCACCGGATTGCAGGATGGATATCCCCATTGCGGGACATTCATGACATGGATGATCGAGCCTTCCAACCAGTGCTGTGTGCCAGCTGCCCACGGCAGGTAATAGCCGGTCAAAACCTGTAGCTCCGCGTTTGGCGTAATGGAAGCGGCTTCCGGCATGGGACTTTGTTCGGCCGGCAGCATGCTTTGCGGAACGGCAGCCATCGTCTCATCCCAGCCGGCATCGCCGGGAAGCAGCACCTGCCAACCCGAATCCGTCATGGTTGCCAGCAGCAAGCCTGGCTCAGTGCCAAGAATGCGTCCAGTATTATCACGCAGCGCCACCCAGATTACGGCGGTTTGTCCGTCCGGACTTATAAATGCTGTGTCAATCTCAGGTGTGAGTTGTACAACGCTCAACACCTGGAGCGCGGGGTCTATCTCGAGACGTTGGGTATATGCGGCGGAAAGCTCAGCCTCAACCTCAGTGGATGCAAACATTGGCGGGGGTTCATCGGCAGCGATTCCGAAGAAAGCCGAGATGATGATCAAGAGCAATGTTAAGCGGTGTTTTGTGTGCATATTGAACCAATTCCCCACAACCATTAACCCAGGCGGATTCCGCCGGCGAACAGGTCGTTTTGAGTATTTTGACGATAATAGGTGACCAAATCTATCCTAGTTTACTGGATTTATACTTCTAGACGCCTATCCTTAAGTATAAGTTCC
>DATBWK010000248.1:0-9583 GCA_036514835.1 Bellilinea sp. | reverse complement strand
TCATTGATCGCCCCTAGAAACCCCTCAGGACATTCCTCCTGCGGCAGGTGACCGCAGGAGGAAATAATCTCCAATTGGGCATCCGGCAGGGCTGTGGCGATTCGTTCACTCTCCGTCATCGGTACTATCCGGTCATCATCTCCGCTGATCACCAGCACCGGCAGTTGCACCTGGTCAAAACGGGCGGTCAAGTCCTGGGTTTTATTGGCTTTGGTGAATTCCCACAGCGCCACATCCCAATCCGCCACCCGCAGCGGTTTGCGGTACGCTTCCCTATCCGCCTCGCTGAATTTGCTAAAGTCGTGCCAGGACGCTTCTAAGAATGCATCCCCTTCATTGCCAGCCAGTGATCGCGCCAGGAATGGTCCCAAGCGCCTCATTTGCGGGGTGTTCTCCAACCATTCGGGCATACCCGGCCGTCCGGTCAACGCAGGATCCACCATCACCAACCCCGCCACCCGTTCCGGGTAGTCCAGCAGTGTTTGCATAGCAATCCCCGCCCCGGCTGAATGCCCAATTAACACGGCCTTTTCCACACCCATTTGGTCCATTAATCCGATTGTCAGCTTTTCAGCGAAGTCCGCCGAATAAGGATTTTCGTCAGTCCAGCTGCCCGGCATTGGACGCTCGGTCAGCCCGAAAGCCGGCCGATCAAAGGCGATGACCGTTCCCTTTTGCGCCAGCGGCGCCATCACCTTGTGCCAGGTGTAAGTGCTGGCGCCAAAACCGTGTAGCAATACCATCACCGGTTCGCCGCTGCCAGCCATTTTGTAATGCACCTGAAGTCCATTCACCTCAATGAATTGGCTGTCCGGGTCGGCCAGCTCAGCCGTAGTGGCTGTATCGAGCATTGGCGGAAATGGGATCACCAATGGACCAAACAGCACAACCAGCAGCACCAGGACGAAGACAAAAGCAAAAAACCGGATCGGATGCATTTTTATTCCCCTCTGAATCGGTGCAATCGGGATCAGTCTTTCAACAGGTCTCTGGCCCGCAGCCACACGGCGTCGAACATCTCGCGGGTTAACCGCCCGGTTTGCGTATTCTGCCGGCTCGGGTGATAAGAAGCCAGCAGCCAGGGCAGACCTTCTCCCAATTCGTAGAAGGCATTGTGTCCAAAATCCAACCGCCCAATGGGATGCCCCTGCTCCCGGAAAACTGAAATGATCTGGTGAAAAGCCAGGCTGCCCAGCGCGACAATGCCTCGGTAGCCATTTAGTAACTGCATTTCCGCTTCCAGGTATGGCTGGCAGTTGCGAACCTCATCAAAGGTTGGCTTGTTGTCCGGCGGCACGCAGCGGCAGATGGCGGTTATGAATACATCCGTCAAGGCCAGTTCATCATCCCGATGCAAGGCGCTGGCCTGGTTGGCCATTCCCACCTTGTTCAGCGCTGAGTATAAAAACTCGCCTGATGAGTCGCCGGTGAACATCCTGCCGGTCCGGTTGGAACCATGGGCACCCGGCGCCAACCCGACCACCAGCAGTCGCGCCTGGTGATCACCGAAACCAGGCACCGGTTTCCCCCAATACTCCCAATCGCGATAGGCGCGTTTCTTGACCCTCGCAACCTCTTCCCGGAATTGAGTCAGCCGTGTGCAGGTACGGCAGGCAATAATGCGTTGGTTCAATCCCTCCCATTGCTGGAAAGCGGACAGTTCCAACGCATCATTCTCAGAGGAATATCCCAGCGGGAGGCTCAGGCTTCCAGCGCTCATTCGCTTTCGCTGATGGTCACCTTGAGCAGTTTGCCGGCTGGACCACCCCGCATCGGGTCGCGCAGCGGGATCGCCATGAGCACATCCATTCCCCCGGTTACTTCGCCAAAAACCGCGTGCTTGTTGTCCAGGTGAGGTGTCGGAACATGGGTGATGAAGAATTGCGAGCCATTGGTGTTTGGTCCAGCATTCGCCATAGACAGGATGCCGGGTTTATTGTGGCGCAGGTCTTTGTGGAACTCGTCCTTGAACTGATAACCCGGTCCGCCGCGGCCGGTACCGGTGGGATCCCCGCCCTGTACCATAAAATTTTCGATGACGCGGTGAAACGTGGTGTTGTCATAGTATCCCTGGCGCGCCAGAAATACAAAATTGTTCACGGTGTTGGGAACTTTGTCGGCAAACAAGGTAATAACAATGTCGCCTTTATCCGTTGTAAGTGTTGCGGTGTAGGTTTTCTTTAGATCAATTTCAAAAGCTGGGGGTTTATTGAATTGCATACTGCTCACATTTACCCTTTCGATGGGATTGAAGTGGTTACGGGCTTGATTGTACCAAAGCCTTGCCGTGAATTCCATAAATGCACATGGCTCTAGCCATGTCTTACAGGATGATCATCGCATCTCCAAAGGAGAAGAAGCGGTAATTCAATACGACAGCTTCGGCATAGGTATCCAATATTCGCTCCCGCCCGGCAAATGCGCTGACCAGCATTAGCAGCGTCGATTTGGGCAGGTGGAAATTGGTGATCATCGCATCCACCACCGTGAATGGATAGCCGGGAAGAATGAAAAGGTCAGTCGGTCCCGAATAGATTCCCACCGCTTCCCCCGTTCTAGCGGTTCGGGCTGCGCTCTCCAGGGTTCGCACAGAAGTCGTGCCGACAGCGATGATTCGCCCGCCGCTTGCCTTCACCCGGTTGATTTGAGCGGCAGTTTCAGCACTGAGTTCGCACCATTCGGTGTGGATTTCATGCTCCAGCGGATCATCCTCGGTGACCGGCGCAAAGGTATCCAATCCGACATGCAGCGTCACCCGCGCAAATTCGATCCCGCGGATTTCGAGATGTGCCATCAGCTCCGGCGTGAAATGCAGCCCGGCTGTCGGCGCCGCAGCCGACCCGTTCTCACGGGCATACACCGTCTGATACCGTTCCGGGTCGTCCAGACGTTCGTGGATGTAGGGCGGCAGCGGCATTTGACCGGCTGCTGCCAGATAAGACTCGACCGGTTCCGAAAACCGCACCAGCCGCCGCGGACCGTCCAGTTCGCCGGATATTTCTGCCGATGGTCCGCCTACGAGTGTCAGCCGGGTGCCGGCGCGCACCTTCTTGCCGCCGACCAGCGCTTCCCACGTGGTCAGGTCCAGCCGGCGCAGCAGTAGAAGCTCCACTTTACCGCCGGTCAGTTTTTGAGCAAATACACGGGCAGGAATCACCCGAGTTTGGTTAATGACCAGCAAATCACCGGGCTTGAGATAATCCGCGACCTGCCAGAAGGTGGTGTGTTCCAATTCCGGCTTGTCCCTTTGTAACACCAGCAGCCGGGATGCATGTCTTGGCTCAAGTGGAGTCTGAGCGATTCGTTCCAGCGGCAGATCGTAATCGAAATCGGAAGTTTTCATGCGTGAACCAGGGAAGCCGTGCCATATAGGATCGTAGCACGGATAAACTAAAGCGAAGCCAGGATTCCGCTAAACCAGCCGCGGCTGTTGATTTGCAGCGCTGAACGGCAGCTTGAGATGGTCGTACGCCAGTTTGGTCGCCACCCGTCCTTGCGACGTGCGGTCGAGAAAGCCTAGTTGCAACAGGTACGGCTCGACAACATCCATGATGGTATCCGGCTCCTCGCCAATCGAAGCCGCGATGGTGTTCAGCCCTACCGGGCCGCCGCTGTACTTTTCAATAATCGTCAACAGGACGCGCCGGTCGACTTCATCCAGACCCAATGGGTCAACGTTGAGCAGGTTGAGCGCTTCGTGCGCCACCTCGGAGTTGATGGTGCCATCAGCGCGCACCTGAGCATAATCGCGCACCCGCCGTAACAAACGCAGCGCCACGCGAGGTGTGCCGCGGGCACGCCGGGCAACTTCATCGATGCCGCTCTGATCGCAATGCACCTTTAGTAAATTGGCTGCACGCTGAACGATCGTGCCCATCGCCGGCAGATCGTAGTAATCCAGCCGGTATACAGCGCCAAACCGGGCCCGCAATGGAGCACTGACCAGCGCCAGGCGGGTGGTAGCTCCAATCACCGTGAACCGCGGCAGCTTAAGCCGGATTGACCGCGCCGACGGACCTTTACCGATCACAATGTCCAGCGCATAATCTTCCATTGCCGGGTACAGCACTTCTTCTACTGCCCTTCCCAGCCGGTGGATCTCGTCAATGAACAGGATATCGCCGGCGTGTAAATTGGTTAAGATTGCTGCCAGGTCGCCAGCGCGTTCGACCGCTGGTCCAGCCGTAATTTTGATTGAGACCCCCATCTCATTCGCCAGCACGTGCGAGAAAGTGGTTTTTCCCAGTCCCGGTGGGCCGTAAAACAGCACGTGATCCAGAGGTTCTTGCCGCTTGCGCGCCGCGGCGATGAGAATGGACAGGTTTTCCTTGACTTGTTCCTGGCCAATAATATCGTTCAATTGACGGGGACGTAATGCCTGGTCCAGGCGGTCA
The DNA here is from genome assembly GCA_036514835.1 of Bellilinea sp. Taxonomy (GTDB): domain Bacteria; phylum Chloroflexota; class Anaerolineae; order Anaerolineales; family Anaerolineaceae; genus Bellilinea. Next base: position 5,189 of record DATBWK010000248.1, on the reverse strand, counting down.
TCGGGGCGAGCGTCGGGGTTGACAAGTCGGCTGGGTGATTCGCTCATGGACACGATTATACCTGCTTTCAAACGGCCAAATTGATTTATAATACGTGAAATCCTCAGGTAAGGAGCATGTATGTCACCGGTTCTGGTCTCACAGCACCCTCTGATCGCCCATAAATTGGGCAAGTTGCGCTCCACATCCACCGAACCCAAGAAATTCCGCGAGTTGGTTCGGGAAATCACCGGTTTGTTGGCTTACGAAGCCACCTCAGATCTAAGAATCTCCCCCAAGACGGTAGATACCCCGTTAGGTTCCGCTCCAGCCGTCGAATTGGAAGAAAAAATCGGGTTGGTACCCATTTTACGCGCCGGGCTTGGCATGGTCGAAGGCATTTGGGAACTCATGCCCTCGGCTGAAGTCTGGCACATCGGCATTTATCGCGACGAGAAGACCCTCAAGCCGGTACAGTATTACAACAAACTGCCCACCGAGCCAACCGTATCCGTCTGCTTGATCCTCGATCCAATGCTGGCGACCGGGGGTTCTGCTGTGGCAACCGTCGATATTCTCAAAGCCTGGGGCGTGAACCGCATCAAATTCGTCGGGTTGATCGGGGCACCTGAGGGGATTCAAGCCATGCAAAGCGCACATCCAGACGTGCCGATTTATCTGGCAGCCGTCGACGATCACCTGAACGAAGTGGGCTACATCGTTCCCGGGTTGGGTGACGCCGGCGACCGGCAGTTCGGAACAGGTTAAACATCAACTCCGAGGGTTCATCCCTCGGAGTTTTTTATTATTCCGGAATCGAGCCTACCCGCCTATTTGGATCATGCGCCGACCGTCCGGCGCTGCTTCCGTTGCCAGTTTATGACTCTCCGGCTTGGCAGCTACCGCCTGTTGAATCACAGGCAGAGCTGGTTGACCGGACCTCAGCGCTGATAGGACGGGAATTTCCAGGTCAGACATCAAACAAGGCCGCAAAAAGCCGTCCGCCGTCAGACGCAGCCGGTTGCAGCGCTGGCAGAACTGGTGCTCGCTCAGCGGCGAGATAAACCCGATTTTGCCGATGCCGCCCGGAACTCGGTATTCGATCGCCGGGCCGAAACCAATCGCGTCATTCTGTGAAACCAATCCAAGGGGTTTCAGCTGTTCGAAAATATCTTGAATTGAGATAAAAGCGTCCTGCGGTCGTGGGAATCCCTCACCCCACGGCTGTTGATTGCCAATCGGCATCAATTCGATGAAGCGCACGTGCCATGCATGCTGTAAAGTCAGCCGTGCCAGCTCCAGGAATTCGTCATCATTGACCCCGCGCATTGCAACCACGTTGATCTTGATGGGCGCCAGGCCGGCTTCCTCTGCGGCTGCGATACCTCTCAATACCCTATCGAGCGACCCGCCGCGTGTTATTTTGGAAAATTTTTCGGAATTCAGCGTATCCAGGCTGATATTGACCCGCGTCAGGCCGGCTTCAGCCAGTTTTCCAGCCATTTTTTCCAAAAGCATGGCATTGGTCGTCAGGCTGATATCGTCGATTCCGGGAATTTCCGCCAACATTTTAATCAAAACCGGCAAATCGGCGCGCACCAGCGGTTCCCCGCCTGTCAAGCGGATTTGCCGAACCCCCTGCTCTGCCGCCACCCGCACAACCTCAACGATTTCCTCATAGCGCATAATCGCTTCATGCGGCTGCCAGACCAGACCTTCCGGCGGCATGCAATACACGCAGCGGAAATTGCACCGGTCCGTGACCGATATGCGCAAATATGTAATTTGGCGTCCCCAGGAATCTATTAACATTGAAAGCTCGCTACCAATGGGAAGTTGTTCGACAATTTTACCAGAAACTCTGGCGTCACTGATTAGTCAGCACCAACCTGATTAGACTACACGCAATCCCGTGATTCGGGACAGCAGGATCTTAGCCAACCAGGCTGGCGGCGCTAATACCAGGTGGATGATCCCGCTGGCAGCAAACAAAACTGCCAGTGTACGCAGCCCACGGTTGACCGGCGACGCTAGATTTTCCAGCATCCAGCTGCTCACCCCTGGCAGGATTGCCACAACCAGCACGATGCCAAACACCAGTGCCACCGACCACCAGGCGCGCCGGTCTGATGCGCTAGGAAGCATGGTGCTGCTGACGGCAAATGCCAGGTAGAACCACAACCAAAAATCCGGGCGGGAAGGCAATTGGGCAGCTTCGGACCAAAACGCAGTCCAATCTGTTGCCAAAAGCAGGTTGGTCAAAGGCAAAATGCCAAGCGGCTTGAACCCCAGGTAGGATACCACTGCCATGCCGCTGATTAAAGGCGCAGCGCCGATCAATGTATCCCGCAATGGATCCGTCGCGGCGGTCTCCACAAATCCCAGCCGCAGTGTGCCGTTGGCCAATACTTTGGGAAACAAGGAGAGACGGCCAGTACGGACGCCCAGCAAGCGCGCCATTATGTAATGACTCATTTCGTGCAGCAATACACCCGGAAAAAACAGCAGGGAAAATAATCCCAGTGCGCTGACCGGGCGGCGCGTCAGCAGTAAAAAGACAGCCTGCAATTCGCGGTGCAGCCAGCGCTGAACCAAAACAAACGCCAGCAAACAGGCTGCCAGCAGGAGCACGCCGTCAAGCGGCAGCTGGGTCACAGGGCGGCAGCCCGCACAATTTCAATAAAATCCGCTGGTTTCAGGCTGGCGCCGCCGACCAGGGCTCCGTCGATCTCTGGTTGCGAGAAAAATTCTGCGGCGTTCGCGCCAGTCACCGAACCGCCGTAAAGCACCCGGGTGGCATCTGCAACCTGCTTGCCATACAACTCGCGCAGTGCCGGGCGGATCATCGCCGCGACCACGCGGTTCGCATCCGGGCCGGTAGCAGCCCGCCCTGTGCCTATCGCCCATACCGGTTCGTAGGCAATCACAAGGTTGATCACCTGCTCTGCCGGAATATTTTTCAGTCCTTCGTATATCTGCCGCTCGATCACCGCGGCAGTCTGGCCAGCTTCGTTCTCGCTCAGCGTCTCGCCAATGCAGGCAATGACGATCAGTCCTTTACCCAAAGCCGCCAGCGTCCGTTTGTTGACGGTTTCATCGGTTTCGCCGAAATAGGTGCGCCGTTCCGAGTGACCAATAATCACGTAGTTGCAAAATTCTTTCACCATACCGGGTGAAACCTCTCCGGTGAACGCCCCTTTTTCTTCCCAGTGCAGGTTCTGGGCGCCTAACCCGATATCCGTCCCCATCAGCATCGCAGAAATTGGCATAAGCGCCATAAACGGCGGGCAAAGAACACATTCGACCGATGTGACTTCCTGCAGCCCGGGCACCATCTCGGCAACCAATCCGCGTGCCTCTTCGATGGTCTTGTTCATTTTCCAGTTACCAGCTACAAACGGTGTTCGCATGAAAGATCTCCCCGTGAAAAAGTTCTCAAAGATGGGGCAATTATACATCCAAGGGCGTCTGTGACCGGACGGAATCGCTTAATTGACGGATTGCGTCGATCACGGTATGATCATGGATGCTCAGGTTGGTCAGACGGTCGCGGTCTTGCATGCAAGATCGAGGAAAGTCCGCACTCCACAGGGCACGACGCCGGGGAAACCCCGGGGCGAGGTAACTTGCGGGATCGGGCCACAGAAACAAACCGCCCGCCAGCAATGGCAGGCACGGGTGAAATGGTGGTGTAAAAGACCACCAGCGTCCGCAGTAATGCGGCGGCTGGGCAACCCCCGTCGGGAGCAAGGCCAAGCAGGGATAAGGAACTGCCCGTTCCGATTGAATCCCGGGTAGGCTGCACGAGCGGACTGGTAACAGTCCGCCTAGAGAGATGACCGTCCTTCACGAGACCGTCCGTTCGCGGATACCCCCGTGAGGACAAAATGCGGCTTATCGACCGACCTGAGCACTTTTTTTGATTTTGTAGCGGCGAACAATGTTCGCCAGAACTTGATGGCGATAAATATTGAGGCCGAAACCCCATCGAGGGGTGGTATGCGGCTTATCGACCGTTTTAGCACCTGTCATCGCGAACGGAGCGAAGCGGAGTGTGGCGATCTGCGCTCATCAACCCCCATACCTGTCCGTGGATATAGTAAATAGTCAACTGAGGCGTATTGCTTCGTTTAACTCGCAATGATAGAAAGCCTGTCATCGCGAACGGAGCGAAGCGGAGTGGAGCGATCTGCGATTATCAACCACCATACCCGTCCGTGGATATGGCAAATTGCCAACTGGCGCGGATTGCTTCGTATAACTCGCAATGATAGAAAGCCTGTCATCGCGAACGGAGCGAAGCGGAGTGGAGCGATCTGCGCTCATCAACCAGGAACCCTGTCCGTGGATAAGCAACCCAACATCCTGACATAAATTTTTCTTCGCGGAGTTTTTTACTCCTTCCAGCGTGGCTTGCACCGACACACTCACAAACAAAAAAGGGACAGGTCGCGACCCGTCCCTTTCTAAAACCTACCAATACAATTTTCCTTTAAATCCCCAGGTACGCTGTCTTGACCTGCGGATTTTCCGCGATCTCCTTGGCGCTGCCAGACAGCACAATCCGCCCGGTCTCCAGCACATACGCCCGGTGAGAGATTGACAAAGCCATCGAGGCGTTCTGCTCGACCAGCAGAATGCTGGTCCCTTGAGCATTGATCTCCTTGATGATCGAGAAAATCTCTTCCACCAGGATTGGGCTGAGCCCCATTGACGGCTCATCCATCATCAGCAGCGTTGGCCGGCTCATCATGCCGCGCCCGGTTGCCAGCATCTGCTGCTCGCCCCCAGACAACGTCCCGCCCAGCTGACCGATGCGTTCTTTAAGCCTTGGAAAGCTGGAGAACACCCGGTCCATCGAGCGTTGAATTTCAGCCGGGTCAGTGCGGGTAAAAGCGCCCATCTGCAAATTTTCTTTTACTGTCAATGGTGCAAATATCTTGCGTCCTTCCGGCACATGACTGGCTCCCAGCCGCACAATCTGCTGAGCAGGCAACATGGAAATGTCCATTCCCTTGAACTTGACATACCCGCCGCGCGAACGCAGCAGCCCGGAAATGGTGCGCAGAGTAGTCGACTTGCCAGCGCCGTTGGCGCCGATCAGGGTCACAATTTCCCCTTCCTCGACGTTGAACGAGACACCCTGCAAAGCGTGGATCGCACCGTAATATACATTCAGGTTCTCAACTTCAAGCAGCATGTCCGGCTCC
>DATBWK010000247.1:0-8198 GCA_036514835.1 Bellilinea sp. | reverse complement strand
CCGGCATCCGGTCCAAGTGGTCGCCAATAGCGCCAAGCACCCGCTCGCTCACAGCATCGCTGTGATACAACTTGGAATGATGGCAGGTGGTGCGAATCGCGACCGGTTGACCGGCTGTGAGGTAGCGCTCCCAGGGGAGGGGGGCAGCCTTGCGCCGCAACTCGGCGAACTGAATGGCGTGGAAGCGTCCCAGACGCACCAGGACGCGGTTGGCGGTGCGAAGCCACAAGTTAGCCCGGTAAAATCCCTCCAGCAGGCTTAGAAAGCTGACCCCGCCTTCTCCGGCATGAGCTGGTGCAACATCGGGTTTGACCAATCCCAGCTCGATCAACTCCTGCCGCAGAAACGGTTCCACCCCCGGCAGGCAGGCTGCGAAGCCTTCCAATAATCCATTACTGACCATGCGATCTCCGTCGGACAGGCGGCGTTTCTTTATCCACCACGACGCGCTTTTGACGTTCCTTGCGCCCGGTTTCTTTTTCGACGAACAATTTTTCGCCGGTGAATGGGTCCATTTCGGTGTAGTACATCAGGCTGGAATAGGTGGAAGGAGTGGGGGTAAAGATTTGCACCTGCTCGGGGTGAATGTTCAATTTTTGGCTGGTGAAAGTGCGCAGCCGCCGCATGTCGTCTTCCGAGCAGCCTGGGTGAGCCGCGATCAGATAATAAGTCAGAAATTGCGGCTTACCCGCTTCCGCGGACATTTGCTCAAACATGCCCTTGAAGCGCAGCAGGCTGTCGTTGCCCGGCTTTCCCATGAGGCGCAGGACTTTATTTTCGGTATGCTCCGGCGCAATTTTCATCTGTCCAGAAACGTGATGGTGCACAACCTGACGCAGATAGTTCCGCCCGTGATTCGGATCAGCCAGCACCATGTCATAGCGGATGCCGGAAGCCACAAACACCTTGCGTACTCCCTTCACCCGGCTCAGCCGCTGGAGCAACTCGATTTGCTGCGAATGATCCACTTTCATCTGGTTGCAAATTTCGGGGTATAGGCAGCGTTTTTTGGCGCACGCCCCGCTCTTTAGTTTTTTGGCGCACTCAAAACCGTACATGTTGGCGGTCGGGCCGCCGACGTCTTGAATGTTCCCCTTGAAGGACGGCATAACAGCCAGACCTTCAACCTCATGGACAATCGAGTCCGGACTGCGCCAGGCGACTGTTCGCCCTTCATGTACGGCGATAGCGCAGAAATTACACTCGCCATAACAGCCGCGGTGGGTTTGGATGGAAAATTGGATGGTTTCCAGCGCTTTGACTTTCCCCTGGCGTTCGTAATATGGGTGTTGGGCGCGTTCAAAACCCAGACTGTATACCGCGTCCAATTCTGCCTGAGATGGGGTCAGCGCAGGCGGATTTTGGATCAAGTAGCGGTCGCCGTGGCGCTGCACCAACCCGCGGGCGGTGATCGGATCGTTGTTTTGGTAAAAAGTGTGGAACATCGCGGTGAAAGCGGCTTTATCCGACGCCACGACCTCGTACGCCGGCAGTTCCAGGTAACCGGCGCGCGGCTGGCGCTCTAAATAGCACAACCCGCGAATATCGCGGTAATCCTGCCCGTCGCGCAGCGCATTCGCCAACTCGACAACGCCTTTTTCAGCCATGCCGTAAAACAACAAATCGGCTTTGGCGTCCAACAGGATCGAGCCGCGTACCCGGTCCGACCAAAAATCGTAATGTGCCACCCGGCGCAGGCTGGCTTCGATGCCGCCCAGCACGATCGGTCGCGTATTTTTATAGAAGCGCCGGATTAAATTCGTATAGGCAATAGCTGCACGGTCCGGGCGGCGGTCGTTGACCCCTCCTGGCGTATTATCGTCACTGTGCCTGCGTTTGCGCGCGGCAGTGTAATTGGCGACCATTGAGTCGACCACGCCGCCGGTTACTCCCCAGAACAGGACTGGCTCGCCCAGGCGGGTGATGTCTTCGGCAGTGTCCATTTTGGGCTGGGCAATCACCCCCACCCGGAATCCGGCAGCGGTCAACACCTTGCCGATCACCGCGGTTCCGGAGAATGGCGTGTCGATATAACTGTCCCCGCTGACGATGATGACGTCCAGCGTTTGCCAGCCTAGCTCAGCACATTCCTGCGGGGTGGTGGGTAAAAACACTGCGATAGAATCCTAATCGCCCAAGCGGGTGCCTACCATGCGAGCGCCGTGGATCCAGGCGTGATCTGCCGGCAGACTCTTGACCATGCCGGCAACCAGATCGAGCGCCACCGGTTCAACTCCGCCCCCGCGTTGGGCAACCATGACACCGAAAATACCCTGCTGCACAAATTTGGCACAGGCTGTTCCAAGCTGAGTCGCCAGCACGCGATCAACTGCTGAAGGTGCTCCGCCGCGCAGTAAATATCCCAAAATGGTGACGCGGGTTTGCAGGCCGGTGAAGTTTTCCAACCGGTTGGCCAGATGCATGGTGTCGCCGGCTGCCCGCTTCTCGATCTGGTCCAGCCGGGCGGACACATTGGCGGCGTCATCCGAAGCGCGAATACGCAGGTTGGCGCGCCTGGCGTTTTCGAAAAATTCCACATTTTCAATCGAAATGGCGCCTTCCGAGACAGCCACCAGGCTGAAGCGCTTCCCGTGACTGGCGCGATCTTGAATAGCTGCTGAAATTTTCTCCATGTGGTAGGGGATTTCGGGGATCAAAATCACATCCGCACCGCCAGCGATGCCGGCGCCTAGAGTCAGCCAGCCGCTATCGCGACCCATAATCTCGACGATAATGATACGGTGATGGCTGATGGCAGTGGAGTGCAACCGGTCGATCGCTTCCGCTGCTACTTCCAGGGCGGTGTTGAACCCCACGGTGGTGTCGGTATGCGGTATGTCATTGTCGATCGTCACCGGCACCGTGATCAGGTTCAGGCCTTCGCGCATCAGAAGCGCAGCGCTGTCCTGCGCGTCACTGCCGCCCAGGCAGACCAGCCCATCCAGTTTGTGGCTCCGGTAGGCAGCCACGATTTCAGCAGTTCGATTCTGGTATTTGCCATCCACCAGAATATGATCCGGACGGTCGCGGTTGGTGCCGAGAATGGTTCCTCCGGTGGTCAAAATGCCGGAAAACATCGGATTTTGCAGATCCTCGACCATATTGTTCAGCATGCCGCTGAACCCGTCCTGGAATCCAATCAGCTCAGTGCCCGGCTCGTTGAGCAGCGCTTTGCCGATGGCGCGCAGCGCCGCGTTGATTCCGGGGCTGTCTCCGCCGGTGGTCAGTAATCCGATTTTCTGTCCCATGATTCCCATCCCGCATTCATAACGAGGAGCGTGTTATCCGTACAGTTGGTGATACTTGTCCAGGTCTACCGAGGCAATATAGGGTAAATTGCGGCCTTTTTCGTCGATGTCGAGGCCATAGCCCACCACAAAATGGTCAGGTATTTCGAAACCGCAATAGTCGATGTCCAGGTCGACTTTGTGCCGGGCTACTTTGTCCAACAGCGTGCAAACCTTCAGGCTGCGCGGGTGGCGGTCGAGCAGCAATTTTCGTACCGTGTGCAGCGTCAAGCCGGTGTCGACGATGTCATCCACCATGATCACATCCCAACCGGCGATGGATGATTTATGATCCGAGTCAATCCGCACGAACCCGCTGGATTCGGTGCCGGAATACGAGGAGACCAGCATAAAGTCCATGGTCATCGGCCGGCGGACATTGCGCATCAAATCGGTCATGAACATGACACTGCCGCGCAGCATGCCAAGCAGCAGCAATTTTTCAGAATCCTGGTAGTCTTCCGTGATCTGCGCGCCGATTTCAGCGACGCGTTCTTCGATTTGATCTTGTGTGATTAAGATATCGCCAATAAACTCGTAGGGATATTTCAGCCGTTGGTTCAAGGTGAGTTGACCTCTGACATACGTAAGGATGGTGAAAGCCATATGCCAGAAACGGCCAGTTCGCTTTCTGTGGAATGATACCACGCCCTGAAAAAATCTGAGCGGATGGCTGGTCAACCCATTATTGCGGGCGATGTCAGGAAAATCCACATGCTATAATGAGGTTTGAAGAGGGCGGAACAGCTCATCCGGGAGGAAAAACCGATGGATGTGATTACGATCTCTCGTCAACTCGGCAGCCTGGGATTTCAAGTTGGGCAGGCAGTAGCTGCTAAACTGAATTATCGTCTGGTATGGCGCGATCTGATCAATCAAGCCGCTATCCGTTCCGGTGCGCCGGATGTGGCCCTGGCGATGATTGACGAGTTGAATTTGCTGGGTCTGGTGCCGACTCCCGAACAATTTAAAGCCTACATACAGGTTGTTGGCCAGGTCATTCATGAACTCGCGGTTGAAGGCGGTATCGTCATCGTTGGACGGGGCGGGCAAGTGGTACTCCGGAATGACCCGCGCGTATTGCACGTCCGCATCTTATCGCCATTAGACGTGCGCATTCAGCGTATCTGTGATTACCGCGGCATCTCCCCGGAAGCAGCCAGCGCGCAGATTGAAACCAGCGATAAAACGCGCAAAAATTACCTGCGGCGCGCCTATCAGACGGATTGGGATGACCCCTCCATGTACGACCTGGTTCTCAATACCGGCCGAATGTCATTAGCTACCGCGGCGGAAATCATCTGCCAGGCTGTTGCCCTGCCGTACGAATCAGATCCCACTAACGCGAAAATCGGTGAGGAAGAAGACCTTTGACGCCAATATCAAATAATTCGACTCCATTCGTGCACCCCGCGGAGGAGATGTTCGCCCGCATTATGGACTATTACGGCATTCGTTGGGTCTACGAGCCGCGCACCTTCGAGCTGGAGTGGGACGCCAGCGGCAAGGCTACCCTGGCTTTCACCCCCGATTTTTACCTGCCAGACCAGGACCTGTACGTCGAGTTGACTACGCTGCGCCCGCAACTTTCGACAAAAAAGAATAAAAAAATGCGCCTGATGGCGGAACTTTACCCGAATATCAACATCAAGTTAATGAAACGCCGCGAAATGCGCGATATGATGGTGAGATATGGCTTGTATGATGAAGCTGAAGCTATTCACGGCACTGATTCGCAAAAGAAGGCAACATGAAGACCGATATTTTGACATCCTATGGCGATTTCGCTCGTGATATTTCGGAGGTCATCATCTCCGAACAACAGATCCAGGCGCGGGTGAAGGAAATTGGCGCCCAGATCTCGACGGATTATCATGGCAAGTGCCCGGTACTGGTAGGTGTGTTAAAGGGCGTGCTGTTTTACATGGCTGACCTGCTGCGGGTTATCACCATCCCTTCCGAAGTGGATTTTCTGGCGGTATCGAGCTACTCGAATGAGGCGCGCAACAAAGGGGTGGTGCGGTTGGTCAAAGATTTGGAAATTCCGATTCAAAACCGGCACGTCCTGTTTGTCGAGGATGTGATCGATACCGGGCTGACGCTGAATTACCTGCTGCGCAGCCTGCGCGAGCGCGAGCCTGCCAGCCTGGAAGTATGCGTACTGTTCAACAAGCCGCGCCGGCGGTTAATCGATATTCCGCTCAAATACAAAGGATTTGACCTGCCGGACCGCTTTGTCGTCGGTTACGGCCTGGATCACCAGGAACGCTACCGCAACCTGCCTTTTATCGGCTTGCTCAAACCGGAAGCTTTCCAAAACCCCAATCACTTGCGGGAATGCGGATAAAAAAAACACCCCTGGAATGTACATTCCAGGGGTGAAGGTACGCAGGGGCTCATAGTAACCTTCCCACAACTCGCCGTTTTCCTCGGTTTTCCTTCTCTGGTTGTTACTTCCCACTTTTTCAGGGGAAGGGGTCTTCCAATTCCCACCAGGAAGCGATGGAACCTTCCAGGTTGACTGTAAACAGTCGTTTTCGGTACACCGGTTATTAAGGATCTTCCACCTTTTTAAAAAGTGTTACCAAATTAACCTGCTTTACCGGAGAGAGCTTGCAATTTCTTTGAGCTCACCTGCAACTTCATTATAGGAAGCATAAACAGGGGAGTCAAGTCATTTTAATCTTGTCTAGTCAACTTATGACATAAATTTTAAGATAACTTAACTAAAGGCCTATAGGTATACGAAATTTTGATGTTTATTAATCGGTCTGAAATCTACTCTGTTATCAACTTCTTGCGGGGTACCAACCTGGAAAGAAACACCGCCGGCTGGGTGGATTAAATCCAACCGGCAGCGAATGGTCGTCGTCTTTCCGACGCCATCGGACCGAGGAAGCCGAAAATTACTCCAGGTTGAACTTCAAGATCAACCCCGTACAACGCACAAACTTTCCCGTAATTTTTATATACATCCCGCAGCAAAATCGCTGGGATTGGATAGTTCATGGATTTCGAATGGCAGAAATCTGACGCAAGTTTTCCAGGATTTGGTCAGCATGTTCTTCCATATGGGTATCATTTGTCAGCAGGTTTTGCGCCACTTTCCAGTAAGACCCTTTGCGTGCCAAAAACGACTGCGGCAGGACTTTGAGGAAATGGATTGTCTCTTTTTGCGACCGGTAGACCTCATCCATTAATTCAGCGACGGACGGGTAAACCGCGATGGTTGCCACTCCGCGTTCAAGCGTATTATCGACCCACTCGAAATCTTCGTCCAGCAGGAGGGTATGCATCCCGACCTGATTATCCCGTTCAGTATGGATTAAATGTGCCAGAATTTCCTTTATGGACCATTCTTCTGCTGCTGGCTTCCAATTTGCTTGTTCGTCTGTCACGCCTGCCAGCGTCTCTTGCAGCTTATGGTATTCCGCCTCGTACGACTCCTCGAGCTTCTGGATCAATTCTTCATGGGTTTCCGGTACTTGCGGCATTGGCAGTGGCATGAGTTCTAGGTAAACCACCCGTTTTTCCATTCCCCGGTAGAACTCGACCTCTACCTGGGTGCCCATTTTTTGCCTTGCAAGCACCTGAAGCAGAGTTTCAATGCGCTCGAGCGGCGATCCTGCCAATTTGGTGACCAGGTCGCCTTTTTCCAGCCCGGCCTTTTCCGCTCCGCGGCCTTCGATCACCTGGTGCAAAAAGATCCCCTTATCAACCGGGAACTTATGTTCTTTCTTCATTTCGGTCGATAATTCAGCCGGGTAAATCCCCATGCCCGGTCGGTTGACCACCCGCAGGTCTTTTCCGGTTTCCAGAACTGATTTGAGGTTCTCAAGCCCTTGTTCCCAGATTTTGTGTAATTCGCGGCGCGGTTCCGTCCAGATTTCTTCGCTGCCTAGCCCGCGGTGAATGACCTCGACCAGTGTTTGACCCTCTTCAGCCGAGAGTTGCACTTGCACCTGGGATGGGTGTGGTTCGCTGCGGCCTTGCCAGTTGAGCACGACGCTGTGGTTCGGTTCAAGCCGCACAAACTCGCCTACCGTATAGTAGCCGCTGTTCCACCACATGGTCACCATTCCACCGACCTTGGGGAACGTTCGTGCTCCATTACACAACCATTCACACAATCCTACCCCCCGGGTAAATGCCCGATAAACCAACTCGGGCGGTACTTGAACGGTTGTGGTAAAAGATTCCATATCCGCTGCTGGGTACATGACTTCCTCCGCGAAGCACTTGACCACCAACGCAAGATGTTTTGTTGATAATTACCATCATAGTTTATCACGAACTTTAAACAGTAGAACAATTGGTAGGGACCGAATCGACGAATCAACCCTTGTCAGGATAAAAAATATATTTTAAATAATTTGGGTATAATGGGCTTATTAAAATGGGTAATTCGATATGTAAAACTTGAATTTATTTACATATCGTTGAATAGTATCAACTGATTTTTGATTTCAGAATTGAGAGCCTATGAAGCTAGCTGTCGGTCAAATTGCACCGGATTTTACCCTTTCTGCCACTAACGAACGCACGGTTACCTTAGGCCAGTATCGCGGGAAGAATGTGGTTTTGGTGTTTTTCCCGCAAGCCTGGACGCCCATATGATCAGGTCAAATCCCTTCCTATCAGGCGCAACTCGACCTGTTGGAGGGATTAAATGCCCAGGTTCTGGGCATCAGCATCGATCATGTTCCGTGTCTCGAAGCCTGGGCTGAAAGTCTGGGTGGAATCACCTACCCGTTATTAAGCGACTTTTGGCCGCACGGCATGGTGGCGCGCCAGTATGGTGTGCTGCGCGATGAAGGCTACTCCGAACGGGCGATCTTCATCATTGATAAAGAGGGCATCATCCGTTACATAGACATTCACGATATCGATGACCAGCCGAATAACGACGAG
>DATBWK010000246.1:0-2320 GCA_036514835.1 Bellilinea sp. | reverse complement strand
CATCGTCAACGAAGTCGAGGTGCAAGCGCTCACCGGTCTGGCAGTGACCGATCCCCTAACTGCCCGCATCGCTGCAGCCTCTTTGACGGATCAGGGCGTGCACACGGTGATCATCACCCTGGGTGCCAACGGGGCGCTGCTGCGCACCGCGAACGATGAATTATTCCAACCCGCTTTTCAAGTGGAGGTGGTGGACACCACCGCCGCCGGCGACACCTTCGCCGGCAGTTATGCCGCCTGCATCCTGGCTGGCAGCCAGCCGCAGGATGCGTTAAACTTCGCCAGTGCGGCTTCAGCCCTGGCAGTGACCCGTCTGGGTGCCCAGACTTCCATCCCCGCCAAAGACGAGGTCGAAGCTTTTCTGGCTGCCCAGGCGCACGAAATCGTCGGATACCATCAGATTTTCAACACTGGAGGTGAACCTGAGGTAACTGTTTGACCTTTCCACCATTGTTTCTGACCAATTTCCCTGGAGGAGAAAAATGAAAAAGATTTTCACGTTTTTGACAGTTTTGACCATTATCGCGATTCTAGCTGCCGGCTGTGCGCCGAAAGCCGCGGAACCAACCACACAAAAAGTAGTTTACCTGATCAATGGATCGCTGGGCGACAACGCCTTCTATGACTCCGGTCAAAAAGGCATGGACGCCATCAAGGCCCAGTACGGCCTTGAGACCCGCACCATTGAAAACGGCTACGATTCAGCCAATTACGAGCCGTCTCTGGAAGCTGCCACCAGCTATGCCGACGTCATCTTCGTCATCTCCTACGGCTACGAAGACCTGTTGAAAGAGTACGCGGACAAGTTCCCGGAGAAGATCTTCGTCAACCTGGACACCGTCGTCCAGAATAGCGCCAACACCATCACCTCGGTGGACTACATCGAAGAAGAGAGCGCCTACCTGGCGGGCGTCCTGGCGGGCATGATGACCCTCGACACCACTATCCCCAACATCAATGATCAGAAGATCATCGGCGTTGTCGGCGGCGATCAAGACCCGGTAGTGGACGCCTTCCTGTTTGCCTATGAGAATGGCGCCAAGTTCATCGATCCCGAGATCGTTTCTGAGCGCAAATATCTGGGCGATTGGGAAGATACCGCCAAGGGCAAGCAGGCTACGCTGCAGTTGTATGACATGGGTGCTGATATCGTTTTCCAGGTGGCGGCTGCCGCTGGTATGGGCGTACTTCAGGCTTCCGGTGAACGCGATCTATACTCCATCGGGGTGGATACCAACCAGAACGCTTTGGTACCCGGTCACGTGGTAGCCTCAGACATCAAGGACATCGGCCTGGCCATCACCAACATCTTCGCTACCATCAACGACGGCACATACAAACCCGGTCAGGTCTTGAGCTACGGCCTGGCGACCAACGGTGTTGATCTGGTCTTCGATGACAACGGCGGCATCGTTCCGCAGAACATCATTGATAAAGTCAATGAACTGCGCACGCAAATCGCCGATGGCACGTTGAAGGTCGAAATCTACAAACCGTAAGCGAATCAACAGAAACAATGGTTTCTCCGGGGGTGTTGGCGCAGCCCGTGTCCGCACCCCCGGAATTCTTGGAACCTGAGAGGATTTATCCGGTGCAAGATATCATCGCAATGAACCGCATCTTTAAGATCTTCCCGCCATCACTGGTCGCACTGGATGATGTGAGCGTAACCTTCCGCAAAGGTGAGATTCATGCCATTGTGGGGGAAAACGGCGCCGGAAAATCCACCTTGATGAAGATTTTATATGGCATGCAGCCAGCTGATTCGGGTGAAATAATCTTCGATGGTAAAAATGTAAAATTTAGCGATCCGGGTGAAGCCATTCTGGCCGGTATTGGCATGGTGCACCAGGAGATCATGCTGGTGCCGCAGTACACTGTCTGGGAAAACGTGGTGCTCGGGTCGGAACCCGTAAAATTTATCGATCATTTGGATTCTAAAAAAGCGCGTCAGCTGGTGAAAGACAAAATTGATGAATTCCACTTCAATCTCGACCCGGACGCCAAAGTAGAAGATATTTCCATCGCCGCCCGCCAAAAAGTTGAAATTTTAAAGCTTCTGTTCCGTAATGTGTCCGTCTTGATCATGGACGAGCCCACCTCTGTGCTCACGCCGCAGGAAATTCCGCAATTATTCGGCGAACTTAAACGCCTGCGCGATGATGGTCATACCATCCTTTTCATCTCGCACCATCTGGAAGAAGTACTGGAGCTCTCCGACCGCATTACCGTGCTGCGCAAAGGGCGCAAGGTCGGCACGATCGAAGCCGCGGACGCCACCAAAGCCGGTCTGGCGCAAATGATGGTGGGACGCGAAGTT
>DATBWK010000245.1:0-13859 GCA_036514835.1 Bellilinea sp. | reverse complement strand
AATAAACACCGCCACGCACAAAACCAGCCAGGGCGTGACGTTAATGGGGATTCCGCTCTTCAATCGTTTCCAGACCTGCGAGAGCCATCGTTGGAAGCTGGAACCTGCGGGCTTGACCGCATAGATAAAGGTACCCATGGCAGCCAGCCACACGATCAGGTTGAGCGTGTTAAATTTTTCGCCGCCGAACAGAACGAATGCGATCACAGCCAGCAGCAGACTGATGAGCAGCACGCTGGGGTTAACCGAACTCTCCACCTCCGGTGTCTGGCTGGAATCTGGCGCAGCCAGGGTGAATTGATTGCGCAGGATCGTCAGCACCAATCCAACCCCGGCGATCAGATAAAGGAAAGCGCCCGTCACCCAGGAGCGGTCTGCGCGCGGCTCAAGCGATAATTGCGCCGCCAATGCCAGCAGCAACACCAGCAATACCAGCCATGGTAGCGGCGCGAGCGGTTCACGCGCGGTTTCAAGCGCTTCTGACCTCGCCGCTGGCTCCACAACGGTGATATCCAATTCCTCAATCGGGGTACCATCCTCAGGAAAGGGCTCTACTTCTGGCGGCGGAATCAGAATTGGCTTCCGTCCCGGAATCAAGATCGATTTCAGGTAGTCAAGGACGCTGGGTTCCTGGTTCTCGTTCACGGTATCTCGGGTTTTTGACAAATGAAGAAGGTGCACACGCCGTCAGGCTGCGGTTGCGCTTCCTTCCAGGCTGGGTTGACGATCAGGCGGGTGAGAAACAGACTCCAACGCCCTTCTTCGATAATCCAGCGGTTGAATATCATTTTACTCGCCCAGGCTGGCAGGCCGAAATAATGACCCCACTCCAGAATGCCGAGTGCCCGCGGTGAAAAGTAATTCCATTTCTGCACCACCTGCAAACCAGCCTGCTCGATCCGGGCTTGCCAGGTCGCTGGGTCGTCCAGGTGAACGTGGCGGGCGATCCGGTCAAACCAGCGTCGGTAGGCAGTGGCTAAACTTTTCAACCCGATCCTATCAAAGAAGCGGGCGATGCTGAGATTTGGATCAAAATTATGATTGGGTACGCAAAAATAAAAAGTCGCCCCTGGTTTGAGCACTCTTGCCAGGTCATTTAACACGGGTTGGACTTCCGGAATATGCTCCAACACGGAATTCGAGAGTGCGCTGGCAAAGCTGTTGTCTGGCGCTGGGATGCGCTGGCCATAAGCCTGAACCAGAACTGCATAATTCCTGCGCTGAGCAGCCTCCCGCAGCGGACCAAACCACGGGTCAACGCCCATTTCTAGTTTTCGGGGGAATGTGATCTGGGCAAACTGTCCGTCGCCGCAGCCAAGGTCGAGGGTGGGAGCTGCCAGCGGCAAGTCCTGGTAAAAACGGCCTTCCACGGCGCGCAGCAACCCGCGGAAGTACGGCAGTTCGCGAATGTTCAACCACAACAGGTCGAGCTTTTCAGTCAATTCCGCACACTCCCGGTTAAGCGGATAGCCCGCAGGTAACCGATGTAGGCGTGGGCATAGTTTTCCCAGCTCTCGACTTGATATCCATGTTCGGTCAGGTAGTTCGCCAGGTCCAGATGATTAAACGGCGTAACTCCGTCGTGGTATTCCATGACGATGCGGTCGATTTTCTCGAGAACTGCCGCGGGCGAGTTCAATAAAATATCATACTCGGCCCCTTCACAATCCAACTTAAGCAAGTCGATACGGCCAATATTCGGCAGCGCGAGGACCGATTCCAGGCGGATCGCATCGACGGAGAGCGATTCTCCGGCTATTTCAGTGCTCGCAAGTGTAGTTTGCCGGGATAATGGGTCGACCTGACCAGCGGCAAATTGCAGCCGGCCTTCGCGACTGCCAATGGCCTGGGCGGACAATTGAACATTGCGAATCTGGTTGAGAACGAGATTTTCCTGCAGCAGGCGGTAAGATTCAGGAAACGGCTCGAATGCCGTCACCCGGGCAAGGTTATGACCATGAGCGGCAAAAATGGTGTAATCGCCAATGCCGCCTCCAATATCCACAATCGTCCAGCCGTCCTGAACAGCGAAGCCGAACCGTTCATAAAACCGGTCAAGCAGCGTTTCTTTAAGGCTCCAGACGTCCATTTTCCCGCGCACTTTGAATTTCAGCTCGCTGCCGCGCAATTGAACGATAGTGTCTTTATCGACATTAGCCCCCAGGAATATGCCAATAATCTTAATCGGATTGCGAAAGCCGGTCAGCAGCGTGAAAATGGATGAAATGTAATAGGCGTAGCGGCGCAGCAGCATCGTGGGTCCATCCAGTGGAGTTGCCCTATTATAACCGAGAACGAATCCGGTTTTACCCGGTTGAGCGCGGCTGCAGCGCCGCTCTACGGCTCGCCGACCTTAAAGGTTACCGTTTTTTCTAGAAACCGGCTCAAGTTTTTGGCTTCCGCTTCAATCAGGGGCTGCAACTTTTTAGGTTGCTCCTCAAAATATTGCACGCTGAGATCCAGGCCGCCTCTACGGGAGGTGAGTTTCCAGGTACCGATTATCCAACCGTCCAGCGCCACCATCGCGTCGATAACCCCGCCTTTGAGGACCCGCGAAGTAAAGGCTTTAGGGATGGTCAATTCGCGGTTGGCATAGCCCAACAGGTAGGTATCGAAGTACGGCAGCAGCCTTAGTACTGGCGGTTGAGACTCCAGCTCATCCACCCAATGGATCTGCTCATTGAGCATCCAATTTGGCGCACCTTCAATCTCTACCTCAGTAATTTGATCCTGCAGCCCAGGCCACAGGCTGCGCACCTCGCTAATTTTGACGCCAGACCAAACCGCGAAATCTTGCGGGCGGGCTGGGCTGTAGGCTTTCAAATAGCGGAGCACCAGTTCAGCCAATGCTTCTCCACGCGGACGCGGCTTGAAGGCGCCGTATCGTTTTTCGAAGAGCGTGTAGGTCGGCTTTTTGCCCCGGTCAGCGCCGGGGCAAACCCCAGCCTGCCACACCGCTTTGAACAGGATGTGAACTGTGGCTTGCCCTTCAAAGGGAAGCTTATTTTCCTTCAGCAACCTTGCAATTTCTTCCCGTGTCTGCTCGCCATGTTGCTCGATCTGGTGCAGGACCAGATCCACCGCATTTTCAGCCAATCTATCGGTGTAACCCAGTTGTTTCAAGCGCAGCCGGTTCGCAGCGACCAGGTCCTCCGCCATCAACGGCGTAATCCAACGTGCATCTTCGACGGTCATCAGATGCAGCGTGCCGCGCAGCGACCAGCGCCAGCAGATTTCCGAGTCAAACTGACGCTCATGGGCAAGTTGCGCTTCTGTCAGCCCCTGGCTGCGCACGCCCATCGATTGGTAGGCAGCTCCCAGGTTCTGCGCCTGCACCGCAAAAATATTCGTCAGCAGCTCGCCGGGCGTCAATTTCAAGGTGGGGGAGGCAAGGAGTTGGGCTCGCGTGCGCAGCAGCCGGGCCTGGTGGGCAGTGAGGTTCAGAGTCACGTTACTCCGATCGAATTTGCGGACAATTCCAATTTCAACTCCATCTTTTGGCTCATGATACTCGATAGAGGGCGAGCAAGGCAACCTTGGGTTACTAAGAAATAATTGTCTATCCAAATTGCCAGTTGAAAATGGATTCGGATCTTGCTAAAATTATCGTAACTGGTATGACCTCTTACCAGTATTCCCCTACCAGGAACAACCTATGAATTGGGAACTCCCTCAACGCCCCGCGGAATTGTCTGAAAAACGATTGATCGATGCCATTTTGTCCGGGCAATACCCGATCGAATCGAATTTACCGGCGGAACGCGAGCTGGCTGTGATGTTAGGCGTCACCCGACCGACCTTGCGCGAGACCCTGCAGCGTCTGTCGCGTGACGGCTGGCTGGAGATCCGGCATGGCAAGCCCACCCGGGTGCGTAACTACTGGCGCGAGGGAAATCTGGGCGTGTTGGCAGCCATTGCCCAGTACCCGCACTCGCACCCCAATGATTTTCCAGTTAATTTGTTGGCATTGCGCAGCTTGCTGGCTCCTGCCTATACCCAGTTGGCAGTGGAGCGGGCGGCTGAAACCGTGACTGAACTGTTGCAGCCCTACCAAAACCTGGAAGATGATGCCCTGATCTTTACCGAATTCGATTGGCGACTGCAGGTCGAATTGACTTATCTGAGCGGAAACCCGGTATTCACGCTGATTTACAACAGCTTCACCGGACTGTATCAGGTATTGGGGATGACCTACTTTCAACACGCCGATTACCGGGCTTTATCGCAGCGCTTCTACCGAAACTTACTCAAATACGCATCAACCGGGGATGCAGTCGGCGCGGGCAAATTGGTGCGGGAAACTATGCAGTCCAGCCAGATGCTCTGGCAGGCACTAAAAGCATAAAACACAACCCGTCACTTCGGGAAATTTGAGTTTGCTAAGCAATGAAGCGGGGAGGGAAGATGAAGAACGCACAGCGGGAGCAAATTTGGGATAAAATCGCCGGTCCTTGGGACATAATTATCATTGGCGGGGGAATCGTCGGCGCCGGGTTGCTGCGCGAAGCCAGTCAGGCGGGATTACGCGCGCTGCTGGTGGAAGCTCATGATTTCGCTTCCGGCACGTCCAGCCGGTCTTCGAAGATGGTTCACGGCGGTCTCCGCTACCTTTCCACCGGTCAGGTCAAGTTGACCATGGAATCGGTGCACGAGCGTCAGCGATTGCTGCAGGAAGGCCGCGGCTTGATCGATCCGCTGGAGTTCCTGCTGGTCAGCTACAAAGGCGACCGTCCGCCTGCCTGGATTTTTGCGGTTGGCCTGATGGTTTACGATACGCTCGCTATGCGCTGGCAGCACCAGCACAAATCAGCCGACGAATTGGAAATGCTGTGCCCGCAGCTGGCGCGCAACCGCCTGGGAGGCGGTTTCCGCTTCTTTGACGCGCAAACCGACGATGCGCGCATGGTGTTGCGCGTATTGCAGGATGGAATTAATTCTGGCGGTACCGCCATCAATTATGCCCGCGTCGAGGGTCTGCTGCGCGACCGCAATGGACGGGTGTGCGGCATTCAACTGCGCGACAAGGCTGCCAATCGGAATTTGGAGATTGTGGCTCCAGTTGTGGTCAATGCCACCGGTGCCTGGGCGGACGATCTGCGCGGTAAGCTGGGGCAGCCCCGGCGGCTCCGTCAGTTGTGCGGCAGTCATTTGATCTTCCCGCGTGCAAAGCTCCCGGTTAATAAAGTGATCAGCTTCCTGCATCCGGTCGACCGCCGCCCGGTTTTTGCCTTCCCATGGGAAGGAGTCACGCTGGTCGGAACGACGGATGTGGATTACCGTCAGCCGATGCAAACCAACCCCCGCATCAGTCCGGTGGAAGTGTCGTATCTGATGGATGCGGTCGATGCCACCTTCGGCTGCCTGCAATTGACCGAAGCTGACGCTATTTCGACGCTGGCAGGAATTCGTTCGGTATTGGACACCGGCAAAGCCAACCCGTCGCGCGAATCGCGGGATGAAGTCCTTTGGAACGAGGATGGTCTGGTGACTATCACCGGCGGCAAATTGACCATGTTCCGCCGCATGGCGCAGCGAACCCTCCAATTTGTCCGCCCTTACCTGCCAGCTCACCACCACCCGGACCGTAAGGCTCGCGCCCTGGATCGGTTGAACTGCTGGGATTTTGCTGCCCAGGCTGATCAACTGGGGATCGATCCGGGGCTGCAAACACGCCTGCTCGGGCGCTATGGGCACGCCGCCATCGATTTGCTGTGTGGCGCCGAAGCCAATGAACTAACCCCTATTACGACAACACCCACGCTTTGGGCCGAATTGCGCTGGGCAGCGCGCACGGAACAGGTGGTGCATTTGGAGGATTTGTTATTGCGCCGCAGCCGCCTGGGATTGCTCCTTCCCTTGGGCGGGATAGGCGAGATCGAGCGCATCCGGTCCATCTGCCAACCGGAACTTGGCTGGGATGACTTGCGCTGGCAGGCAGAAGCGGCTGCCTACAGGGATTTATGGCAAAAGGCTTACAGCCCGCCAGGCAGTGACAACCCCATCCCTGTAACCAGCCAAATTCCACAAGAATCCATTCGTGAGGCCGCGTGAGCAAAAAAGCTAACCTCACTCCGCGATGGATCGAGCAGGCTCCGCCACCGGGTTCCTTTCGCAGCTTGTTCAAATGGGGAGACCCGCAAGGGTTTAAGCACCCCAACCGCGGCATGGTCGACCTGATTAAAGAAACATTTGGCATGACCGATGCTGATTTTGTCACACCGCAGCGCACCGGCATGGAATCCGTCGCCATCGACATTCCATCCGACCTGGATGAGCGGCACCTGGCAGCCTTCAGGCAAATGGTGGGAGAGGAAAACGTACAAACAGACGCCTATCAACGCACGCGTGCCTCCTACGGGGCTGGCATGATTGATGCCTTACGTCTGCGTCAGGGCATCCTTGAAAATCTACCCGCGGCAGTGCTTGCTCCGCGCTCGACCGCTGATGTTCAGGCTGTGGTTCAATACTGCAATTCCGAACGCATCCCGCTGTACGTCTATGGCGCGGGATCGACCGTCACCCGCGGCATGGAAGCCGTTCAGGGCGGCGTGACGCTGGACATGAGCCGGCACATGAATAAGGTGTTGGCTTTCAACGAAACCAATCAGACCATCACCGTTCAGGCTGGTATGTGGGGGCCAGAACTGGAACGACTGCTGAATCATGCGCCGAAAGCCTTCCAGGCGCGCCGGCCATACACCTGCGGTCACTTTCCCCAATCCTTCATGCATTCGAGTGTCGGCGGCTGGGTGGTGACGCGCGGAGCCGGTCAAAATTCAACTTATTATGGCAAGATCGAAGATATTGTCCTATCGCAGGAATATGTCACGCCGCAAGGTGTGCTGCAAACACCAGGTTTTCCGCGCTGCGCCACCGGCCCGGACTTTGACCAAATGATGATGGGCTCGGAGGGCTGCTTTGGCATTCTGACTTCGGTCACATTGCGGGTTTTTCATTACGACCCGCAAAATACCCGACGCTTCAGCTTTCTGTTTCACAATTGGGAGGAAGCCCAGGCTGCCGTGCGCGAGGTGATGCAAGGGGAATTCGGCTTACCTTCCGTATTCCGCCTGTCAGATCCCGAAGAGACCGATGTGGCGTTGCGAATGTACCACATCCACGGTACTTTGGCTGACAAAGCCTTACGCAGGCTTGATTACCAGCCGATGCAGCGCTGCTTGTTATTGGGCTCTGCCGATGGCGAGGCTGAATATACTCGTCTGGTGGTGCGGAAAATCGCGGCAGTGGCTGGGCGCTACCGCGCCTTCACGTTGACTCCATTTCAAGTGACCCGGCGCTGGGAGAAAAGCCGCTTTACCGACCCGTATATGCGCGAAGATCTGATGGATTTTGGCATCTTAATCGATACCCTGGAATGCGCCGTCACCTGGCAGCAGGTGCCAGAAGTGCACGCCAGGGTGCGGGAATTTGTCAAAAATCGGCCGCAAACCATTTGCATGACGCATCTTTCACATTCCTACCCGCAGGGCACCAATCTGTATTTCATATTTATTGCCCGTATCCAGAATATCGACGAATACCTGACGCTGCAATACGGCATCCTCGAAACCATGCAAAAGTCAGGCGCCGCCATGAGCCACCATCACGGTATCGGCAAACAGACCGGTTCCTGGCTGGAAGGGCAGATCGGCAGTCCATGCATGGATATCCTTCGCGCTCTAAAGCAGCACTTCGATCCGAACAATATCTTGAACCCCGGCGGCACGCTGGGGCTCGATATGAACCTCGACCAGCGGCAAAAGCGCTGGGGCTTTCGCAATTAACAGCCATAAAAGGGTATATACTTTTTCCATCCCTTGAAAATGGTAAACAGCTATGCCTCCTGAAAACATCCTCGCCATCGACAACGGCACCCAGAGTGTCCGCGCAATGCTGTTCGATTTACGCGGCAATTTACTGGCTAAATCGCGCATCCCCATTGAAGCCTATTTCTCTACCGCGCCCGGTCTGGCTGAACAGGACCCGCTGGTGTTTTGGAATGCGGTCTGTCAGGCCTGCCAGGCGTTGTGGCAGATACCGGGAGTGGATCGCTCGAGTATTGCCGGCGTTGCGGTGACCACCCAGCGCGGAACCGTGATCAATCTCGACAAAGCCGGCAAACCGCTGCGCCCCGCCATTCACTGGCTGGATCAACGCCGCACCGAGGGGTTGCCGCCGGTCAGCGGGCTGTGGGGAGCGGCTTTTGCCGTCGCTGGCGCTTCAGAAACCGTCAATTATCTGCAAGCTGAAGCCGAATGGAGTTGGCTGCGGACGCATCAGCCGGATGTGGTGAAAAATACCCACAAATTCCTGTACCTGTCTGGCTATCTAACCTATCTGCTGACTGGTCGACTGGTCGATTCGGTCGGCTGCCAGGTAGGGTATATGCCCTTCGACTATAAAAAACACGCCTGGGCTGCCGGTTGGGATTGGAAATGGCAGGTGCTGCCCATGGATCCAGCCATTTTGGTGGAGTTAATCCCCCAGGCCCAGCCTTTGGGCCAGATCACCCATGAGGCCAGTGAGGCTACTGGCATACCTGCTGGACTCCCATTAATCGCTGCGGCAGCGGATAAAGCCTGCGAAGTGCTGGGTTCGGGCTGCCTCGAACCGCATTACGGCTGCCTGAGCTACGGTACCACCGCCACGATTAACACCACGCACCGTAAATACGTTGAAGTGGTCCCGTTGATCCCACCCTATCCGTCCGCGGTTCCCGGAGCTTATGATTTAGAGGTCGGAATTTACCGCGGGTATTGGATGGTCAATTGGTTTAAAAATGAATTTGGTCTGCGCGAGGAACATCTGGCGTTGGAACGCGGCATTGAACCCGAGGAGCTGTTCGACGAGCTGGTGGAGCAGATTCCACCGGGCTCGCAGGGTCTGGTGCTGCAGCCGTATTGGTCGCCGGGACTGCGTTCACCTGGTCCTGAGGCGCGCGGCGCCATCATCGGTTTTGGCGACGAGCATACCCGAGCGCACATCTACCGCGCCATTTTGGAAGGGCTTACCTACGCCTTGCGCGAAGGTGCTGAACGCACAGCCCGGCGCAGTGGCGTTCGTCCCACCGAGCTGCGCGTGGCTGGAGGCGGCAGTCAAAGCAACGCGGCCATGCAAATCACCGCGGATATTTTTGGGCTGCCAACCGCCCGGCCGCATGTGTATGAAGCCAGCGGCTTGGGGGCTGCCATGGATGCTGCCGTCGGTGTCGGACTGCACCCCAATTTCGAGACCGCCGTGGCGGAAATGACCCGCGTCGGCCAGGTATTCGAACCGGATCAAACAGCCCAGGCTGTGTATGACGAGTTGTATAACGAAGTCTATTTAAAAATGTACAGCAAGCTGAAGCCGCTGTACCAATCGATGCAGGAAATTAAGAAGAAACTGCTCCGCTGATTATTCCCACTCGTCCGGGTTGTACTGGCGGGTGCGTTTCAGTTCGCCGCGTTTTTTTTTGGCGCCTACCCGTGCTGCTCTGGCTGTCAGGCTCGGACGCGTCGCTTTGCGCTTTTTGGGCGGCTCCACTGACCTTTGAATCAAGGTTACCAATCGCTGAACGGCATCTAGCCGGTTCTTATCCTGGCTGCGGTAGCGTTTCGCCTCGATCATCAGAATGCCGTCCGCGGTCATGCGGTTGCCAGCCAGTTTGATCAGCCGTTCCTTTACGTCCGGCGGCAGAGATGGCGAGTTGGCAGCGTCGAAGCGCAGCTGCACAGCTGTGGAAACTTTGTTGACGTTCTGCCCGCCTGGCCCGGAAGAGCGGACGAAGTCAAACGCGAGTTCCTTCTCGTCGAGCCTGAGCGTGGAGGTAATTTCGATCATGGCTAACGGAATGATACTCTACCTGGGTCAGCCTTACAACGCGTCCGCTACCTCTTCGCTCCAGTGAATAATGGCTTCCCAGTTGCGGTAATCGCCTTCCGGTGCACGCAGTGCCTTTACTACAATCCGTGTCAGCCAATTCAGGCGTTTTAATTCCAAAACCCCGCCAAAATACCCGATACTGATCGGCCTGATCTTTGACACCTTGTTGAAGACCTCTGCAAGATAACCCTCCGCCATGTAGCGGGTGTCCGGGGTGTCATCGTGCATGGTCATACAGCACACGAAATACGCCACCGGGACCTGGCTCAGATCAGCTTCGTGATCTTCCAGAAAATGCAGCACATCATTGTGAATTTTTCCGCCCTGAACTGCGCTTCCAACCACAACAGCACTGTAGGATGTCACATCTTTTACTTCAGCGGCTGGCAGTACATCGGTTGAATACCCGTGCTCAGAAAAGGTCTTGCCAATCGCTTTTGCTACTTCGCCAGTTGTGCCGTAATAGGTAGCATAAGCTACCAGAATTTTCTTGTCCATGTTTGTCTCCATTAATTTTTAGGCCGCTTTCCAGGCGGTAATGATGAGATGCATCCGTACCAACGCCCAAAAACGTTAACAATAATGAAAACAAACCATTAAGCCTTCGTGCTAAAAAACAATTTCCTCCTTTCCGGCCAATTTCTCCTGGATGAAATGCACCACCGTATCCAAATGTTTGGGTTGGTGCACAAAGTCAAGGTCATCGGTGCGCAGGGTAAGAACCGGGCACAAATCAAAGATCCGCATCCACTCTTCATAGAAGCTATCCAGCAGCTGTAGGTAGCCGGCATCGATACCGCTTTCGATGTCGCGGGCTCGCTGTTGAATCCGCTCCATCAGTACCGGAACTGGCGCTTTGAGATATATCAGCAAAGAAGGCGGGGGTAAGGTTTGGGTGACCAGTGAAAAGACCTTGCGATACGTTTGGAAGTCCCGTTCATTGAGGTTGCCCAGATGGTTGAGCGCACGGGCGAAAATGGCCGCATCTTCGTAGATACTGCGGTCGATAATGGCTGATTGCGGGTCTTGCCACATGTCCAGATGTTGTTGAGCGCGGTGACCCAGGAAGTAGATTTGCAGATGAAACGACCAATCCCGCATACTGTTGTAGAAATCAGGCAGGTAGGGGTTATCCGCGACGGATTCGTAGGCGGTGCGCCAGCCGAGCCGGGCGCCAATGCGCTCCGTGAGTGAAGTTTTACCGGAACCAATATTTCCTGCGACCAGGATTAATCGTTTTGGGGCCATCGCGACCGTCAACCTCTCTGTGAAAATTTTCTCAATATCAGTTTACATGATTTAAGAATAAAATCAAATTGCTAAACAGCACCTTCTTACCCATACCATTTTACTGTCTCACCTTATTTCAAGGGAAGGTCCGGGTCGCAGGATCAAACGCTGAACCCTGGCTGGAAATGAGCATCGAACTCCGTTAAAAGGGGTTTCATACATTGTTCGGGCAGGCGGACCGCGTGCCTATTTAGCAGTTTGGTTTCCCGAAATATGATAAACTTAGCGGGTTGAAAAATGCCTGAGTTGCCGCGGTAAATGCTGCTTTCAAGTTTTTATTCCCCCAATTTGAGGTGCAAATAATGGAAATAGCCATGGATAAGGCTGCCCCCCGCATAAAGCGGCGTCGGGTGCCTGCCACACGCCGCGAGCGCTGGGCCTGGTATTTATACGATTTTGGCAATTCTGCCTATGCAGCCGTGGTTTTATTAGCTGTTTACTCTGCCTATTTCAAGGGGAGCGTAGTCGGCGGTCACGAGGGGACCCGCTTATGGGGCTTATCCGTGGGTATTGCCATGCTGGCAGTGGCTGCCATATCGCCTTTCCTCGGCACACTGGCCGATTTTACCGGCTCGAAGAAGAAATTCCTATTTTTCTTCACGGTCATGGCTGTGATCTTCACGGCCGCACTGTTCTTTGTGATGCCTGGTAATGTCTTTGCTGGCATGCTGTTTTTTATCCTGGCAGAAATTGGCTACCGTGCCTCGCAGGTTTTTTACAACGCTCTTTTGCCGGAAATTGCCGAACCGCACGAGTTGGGAAAAGTCTCCGGAAATGGCTGGGCTCTTGGCTCTTTTGGCGGAATCATTTGCCTCCTGATCGTTCTGGCATTGATCATGACCATTGGCGGCAACACGGTGATTCGTGCCTCGTTCCTGATCACAGCAGTCTTCTACATGGCAGCTTCGCTGCCGATCTTCCTGTGGTTGCGGGAACGCGCAGAACCCAAACCCATGCTCCATGGCAAATCGTCCTTAAAAGTGGCTTTCGAACGGCTGGGTGCTACGTTCAAAGCTGTCAAAAGTTATAAAGAATTTATCAAGTTTATCGTAGCCTTCCTGGTCTTCAATGACGGCATCATGATGACGCTTGATTTTGCTGCCATCATTGGCGCTGTTTTATTCGGCATGCAGCAGCAGCAATTGATTATTTTCATGATCATTGTGCAAATCGCCAGCGTAGCTGGCGCTTACCTGTTTGGTATTTTGGCGCACAAATGGAATAGCAAGCAATCGCTGGTTCTGTCGCTCGCGATCATGATTGTGGCGGTAGTGTGGTTATTGTTTGTTCAGAATATCAATGTCTTCTTCGTGGTTGGCGGATTGGCGGGCTTTGCCCTCACCGGTGTCCAATCTGTCAGCCGGACGCTGGTTGGCCAGTTTGCGCCAGAAGGCAAGAGCGCAGAATTCTACGGCTTCTTTGAGGTTGGCGGGCGCACCTCTTCCTTCATCGGGCCAGCAGTCTATGGGCTGATTGCTGCCGAAGCTGCCATCATCTACTCCGGTCGCGGTTTCGACGCACTGACCGCTGAGCAAATGGGTCTTAAGGTGGCTGTGGTCTCAATCATCATCTTCCTGGTTGTCGGTTTGGTTTTGCTGTTGGCGGTGCGTCAGCCGAAGGTCGTCAGCGAAGAGTCTGCCGCAGATTAGTCAGAGTCACTCAGTAATGTCTGAAGCCGAACCGACCATTACATACCCGCGCCGTAGGGCGATTCGGGCCACTCTGCGCACGCTGATTCGCGGGGCATTTTCGGTGTTGGCCGATTTTAAAATGATCGGAACCGAAAACCTGCCCAAAGAGGGTCCGCTGTTGGTCATAGGCAATCATTTCAGTTTCTTAGACCCGGTCGCCTTTATTGGCATGCTGCCGTACCCGCTTGAATTTGTAGGCGGGTCCCAAATGCCGAATGCTCCGGGGGCGGTATCCTGGCTGTCGCGGGTGTACGGAGTATTACCGGTGCGCCGCGGCAGCATCTCCCGTGATTCACTGCGGGCTTCCCGCAAAGTTTTGAATCATAAAGGTGTGTTGGGGATTTTTCCGGAGGGGGGATCGTGGGCAACTGTCCTGCGTCCGGCGCGTCCCGGCTCAGCTTACCTGGCTACCTGCACCAATGCCATGGTCTTGCCAGTCGGGTTGGATGGATTGACAGATTTATTTCCGTCCGTCCGCCGCGGCAAGCGCGGCAAGATCACCTTCACGATTGGCAAGCCGTTTGGACCGTTCTTTGTGTCAGAACGGGGTGAGTCAGACCGGAAGCGGCTGGACGAGCTCGGACATGAATTTATGCGCCGTATCGCTGAATTGATTCCGGCTGAAAGGCGCGGCCAATTTTCGGAGGATGCTGCACTTCGGCAAGCCGCAATCGCAGCGGCTGTTTATCCCTGGGAAAATGTCCAGGAGCAATAATCGAGATTAAATAAATGAGCCGATGGGGAGGGGATCCATCTCATCGGCTCATTGAGGTATTTTCTGTATAAATGCAGTGGGGAATCTTTTTGAGTAATATCAGGATTCCAGATTTTGCCCCCCAGTGTTTTCACTGGGGGGCAGTTTCATTGTCTGAGTTTTAAGGTGTTGCCGTTGCTGTAGATGTTGCAGTGGCGGTAGGAGTGAAGGTTGGGGTGTTAGTCGGTGTGTTAGTCGGAGTGTTAGTCGGTGTTGCGGTCGGGGTAAAGGTTGGCGTAGGTGACGGCGTCGCAGTGAAT
>DATBWK010000244.1:0-6211 GCA_036514835.1 Bellilinea sp. | reverse complement strand
TCCAGAGATTTCAGATATCGGCGCTCGACAGCCCGATAAAACGACCTGAGGTAGCCTGGGTGATTTTCGCTGCTGCGCAGGTGATGGACGATGCCAATCAGCGGGTAATTCACTCTAGGGCGCAGCCAACCGTTTAGCCAGAACAGCGAGGGGTGATTCAATTCATCCTGCAGCATGACATCTACATTCAGGTCGGTCAAGTTCTGCCGAATCGTCCGCGATGCATTTTGAGCGATGGCTCCGGCATAACTGGTTACGGGCAGCGAAACGATCTCTACCGCATCACCCTGGCTGCGCAGATACTCGACCAGTTTTCGGTCGTACAAATAGCCGCCAGAAAGCGTATCCAGGCTGCCGTAAATGACCAACCCGATCCGCATTAACGCTCCAGTTCGTAACTAGCCCAGGCGGATTCATTTTCCCACAGGCGCACCATCACCTGGGCGACGTTGGCTGCCTCGATCGTGCCGGACAATGATTCACACAACCAGCGGGCAAAGAACTCCAGCGATGGATTTACACCCTGGAATGGAGCAAGATCATTCAGAATTTTCCCTTCGACCAGAGCGATTTGTTGCCTCAGCGCTTGCTCAATGGCAACGATATCCACAAGGTACTGGTGTTGATCCAAATCGTAGCCGCTCAATTCAAGTTCGAGGCGGTAGGGATGCGCATGCAGCCTGTTTTCGGCACCCCAGTCTCCCCCGATCAAATAGTGCTGCGCCGTGAAAGCTTTTTGGACACAAACGCGGTACATACGCACCTCCTGGCGGCTTGAATACTATAATCATAGCATGCCAGACAATCCCTTGCAGCCCGATCCGTATCCGGAGAGCGAGAAAGAACTGATTCGGATCAATATCGATGACATGCTGGTCTCATTGGGCTGGCAAAATTCGAATATCCTGCGCTGGTTGGCAGCGCCCCTTTTCCATTATCCAGCCCGCCAGTTTGCCCGTCAGGTGCTGGATTACGACCGCGGCGTGCGAGACCTGGGACTGGCGGGCGGCGCCCGACGTCTGCTAACCACGTATGTCAATGAGTTCATCGTGCATGGCGCGGAAAATCTGCCTGCCAGTGGCCCAACATTGATTCTTTCCAATCATCCGGGCATGGTCGACACGGTGGCATTGTTTGCTGCCCTGCCGCGACCCGATCTACGAGTGTTGGCGGCGGTCCGCCCTTTCCTGGCAGCTTTGCCCGCCACCCGTCCTTATCTGTTTTTCGTCCCGGAAAATGATGGGCGGTCCGAGGTCATCCGCCAGACAGCGCGCTATCTGAGAGATGGTGGAGCGGTGCTCACCTTCCCTGGCGGTCAAATTGACCCCGACCCGCGCTGCATGCCGGGCGCCTCCGCAGCACTGGATAAATGGTCGCCGAGTACCGGCCTTTTTGTTCGCATGATGCCGCAGGTACAGGTCTTGCCGGTAATCGTCTCCGGTGTGATTGCGCCGCAGTCGCTGCAGCATCCGTTCACCCGCCTGCGCCGTCACCCGAGAGACCGGGAGCGGCTGGCAGCCACCCTGCAAATTTTAGCCCGTGTTTTCCTGCCGCGTATTTGGCCGGTTAAGGTGCATGTTGATATCCTGCCGCCGATACCCGGCAGCGAGTTAATGGCAAACCCCGATCCGCAGGCCATTACAAGCGCTGCCATCGAACGCATTCGGCCGGCGTATCAGAAGCCTGAGTTTGTCCAGGCCTAATAGGTCAGGACGATCTGAAATGTCTCCTGTGGATTGAGTACCAGCTGCTGGTAAGCCTGATCAGCTTCCTGCAGGGAATAGCGGTGAGTGATCCACTTACCGGGATGAACTTTTTTAAGCGCATCGAGCGCCAGTTCCATGCGCCGCTGTTTGGTCCAACGCCCGCTGATTTCCGGCGCCAGGCTGCTCACCTGGCTGCTGATCAACTGGATGCGGTTGCGGTGGAAGGCGCCGCCAAGATCGAGCACGGATTTCTTGCGCCCGTACCAGGAGCCAATCACCACCCGCCCATGATACCCGGCGGCATTAATGGCCAAATTGAGCGCATCCGGTGATCCGCTGATCTCATAGACCAGGTCAGCCCCACGTTTGGCAAAGCCTCTCTCAGCTAGAGCAGACTGAAGATCGGTAGTGACTGCCAGATCCTCGGCATTCAGCACCTGCACATCCCCCATCTCTGCCGCGATTTTCCAGCGCAGCGGGTAACGGTCGAGGGCGAACAGGTGCGACAACGGAAAGCGCACCAGCTGCGCCAGCGTCAACATGCCGACCACGCCCAGACCCAGAACCACCACCGATTCCCCCATTAACGGCGCGCCGTCATGAATAAAATTGACCGCGGTTTCCATGTTCGCCAGAAAAGCGGCATCATCATCCGAAAGGCTTTCCGGCAGAATGATTAGACTGTCAATGGGCGCGATGAAGTGGCTTTCGTGTGGGTTGAAGGCAAATACCCGGCTGCCCAGCCATTCGCTGCTGACTCCGGCGCCGAGGGCTGTCACGCGCCCAACGCAGGCGTAGCCGTACTTGAATGGGTAGCGGAAACTGCCGCGCAGCGAACCGATGGTGGAATCAATTTCCATATTTTCCGGCGCCAGACCCTGAAACACCACGGATTCGGTGCCAGGGCTGATAGCACTCAGAATGGTTTGCACCAGCACCTCGCGCACGCCAGGCGGCGCCAGCTTTTCAGATTGAACGGTCACCTGACCCGGCGCCGTAAAATATAAAGACTGTCCGATGATCACAGCGTCACCCTGCCGGAAACGATGACATCCGAGCCGAAGACCAGGTAGGATGGCTCATTAATTCGCGGCAGTATTTTGTTCATACCCGCTTGATTGTTGACTGCTGCCAACCCGCCCAACCAGCGCGGTGAAATGGTAATCACCGCATAATCCACCATTCCCGATGAGAGAAATGCTTGAATGACCTGGGAGCCGCCTTCAACCATGACACGTTTTATACCCTCGGCATGCAAACAGCGCAATGCCTGAACCAAATCCAGGCGATCATTCACGCCGAGCCGAACTGGCAGTATACGCGCGCCAGCCTGACTCAACCTCTGTACCTGGGAAGCTTCCGCCTCCTCTGCACAGATTATCCAGGGACGCTGGATTTCTCGCTTCATGAGACGTGCGGTCAGAGGGGTACGCAGCGAGCTATCCAGAATCACAGGCTGGGGGTTGCTGCCGGACTCCAAGCGGACGGTCAATTGCGGATCATCGGCCAACACTGTGCCGATGCCGACTAAAATGGCATCGTGAACCGCCCGCAGGCGGTGGGTCAGGCGCATGGATTCGGGTGAGCTCAATTCCAGGGGCTTGCCGGTATCCAGCGCAATGCAGCCGTCCAGCGACTGGGCATAGGACAATGTCACCCAGGGCCGATCCTGATCCGGTGCAGACTGCTGAGCGATCCAATCCGCCGGATCGAACATCAACCGATCAGCGGTGACCATTGCCATGCGAATGATCGTTTAATTCAGGCATAAACAGTCCAACATCCAGCAGATGGTTCATGCGGCGGGCTTTGGTCAGCAGGTAAGCGGCATTTTCCTCGGTGACCGTCGCCACCAGCGGCACGCGTTCAGTGATTTTTACCCCAAGACCTTCCAGGCTGGCAATTTTATCGGGGTTATTGGTCAGGAGCCGAACAGAACGCACACCCAAATCTTGTAGAATGGCAGCTGCCATGCTGTATTCGCGCTCATCCTCGTGATGACCAAGCACAAGGTTAGCTTCTACCGTGTCCAAACCGCTGTCCTGCAAGTTGTAGGCGCGCAGTTTTTCCATCAGTCCGATACCGCGGCCTTCCTGGCGCAGGTAGATAACGACGCCGCGGCCCTGGTGGGCAATATACTCCTGTGACAACTGCAATTGCTCGCCGCAGTCGCAGCGCAGAGAGCCTAGCACATCGCCGGTAAAACATTCCGAGTGGATTCGCACCGGTACATCGTCACGATCCTTGATGTCGCCGCGAACCAGTGCCAGATGCTCTTTTTCGTCGCGATTATTGGCATATAGGCATAGCTGAAATTCGCCAACCTCAGTTGGAATGCGCGTTTGCACAATTCGTTGAATTTTCAATGTCTCGACCATGGTTTTTCCTTATTACTCAGGTTGGGGCCTTTCATCCTGAAAAGATGGCTTTCAGGGTCTCTGGAAGAACAGCAAAACAATCAATAGCACCTCTACGCCGGCGGTGAAAAAGCCCAAGGGCGTGCGCTCACCCATCACCAGCCATAAAATTAATGTCAAGGCGGCATACCCCATCAACGCAAATCGAATCAGCCGCTTGCGGTCGCGTAAAAATGGTATGGGTAGATCCAAAAAATAAGCAGCGGTTAGACCAAGGTATCCCAACCCGTTCAGAATGAAGACAACGTCGGGGAACAACAACTGCAGATGAATGCCAGCAGCGATCAATGCCAGCAGTATGATGACAACCTGCAGCAAACCTATGCGGGGACGGGTCGACTTCATTTCACTCCTCCTTATTTCTCCTGGACCGGTACCGCACGGGGTTGTGCAGACCGTTTATTTAATGCGGTTCCGGCGATCGCCAGACCCACCAAGCCGAAGAGAACATCCCGGGCACGCATGAGCAAGCTGACGCTCAAACCAATGCCTGCCAACGCGCCAAAGGATGTAAATACCATCACCTGACTCGCTTCCAGCGCGCCCAGGCCTCCGGGAAGAGGCGTAAGAAAGGCCAACTGTGAAGCCAGAAATGCGGTAAATATCTGGGTTGAGTTGAAAATACCGCCCAGGAAGCGGATCATCAGTGCGTATTCGGCAAACATCAACAGCCAACCGACGGCTGAGATGAGAGCTGCTGAAAAGATGACTTTCGGATTAGTCTTGAGCAGCCGGGAAATGTGCTCCTCGGACTGAGCAGTCAGGGAAACCACTTTTCTCAGCCAGGGCCAGGGCAGACGTGCCAGAAAACGGCTAACCGGGAAAAATCCATTCCGCAGGGCCAGCAAATGCAGCAGCGGCAAGGCTAACAACACTCCGGCAACGATCCACCAACCCCTTGCGGAAATCTCTCCGCTCATACCGCGGCTGAATAACAGAAGAGAGCCAAAAACAAGAAAGGTGAAATTGGTCAGCAGTTCAAAGACTTTATCGAGAAATACACTCGAAACCGCAACCGGAAATTTGACTGTGTCACTCTGCGAAACCAGCATGACTTGCAGGGGTTCGCCGCCAACCTGCGGACCGGCTGTAAAGTAAGACATGCCAAAACCCGCGAGGTGATAGCCGATCGCACGGATAAATGGCAAATTCCCGCCCATCGCCTTGAGGATAAACCACCAGCGTAGGCTGAAAATAGCGATCACGGCCAAGTTGATCACCAGCAGCACCGCGATTTGCCAGCCGCGCAGGTTGGCAATGGTGGCGGCGATTTGCGGAAATGGAACCTCTCGCAGCGCCCACCATAAGGCTGGAACTGCAAGCAGCCAGAAGAGCCAGACGAGCTTGAAACCGGAAGGTTTACGCACAGCTATCGTGTTCTCCTGGTCTGCTGCGGGTTCATTCGATGTTAACGCTGTAAAATCCATAGTTTATTGTACCAATTAGATTATCTTTGTCATAGTTTTAATAGATTTACGCTTTTGCGGCGTTGATGGATGCATGCAATAAAAAACAGGCCTTTCCCGGTCGGGAAAAGCCTGTTGCGAACTGTTTGGATGTTTAGTGGGCGACTTGCAGCCCGACCGTCAGCTGTTCACCGTCAAATTCAGCCTGGGTGACGGCTGCGCCATCCGGCGGCGCGGCGTTGACCAGTTCGACGGTCAGTGTCTCGCTCATGATGTAGTCTTTGAAATCCGCCACTGCCGCGGTCAGCCCGGTGGAGGCTTCAAAATAGAGTTTGATGCGGTCCGAGATCTCCAGATCAGCGGTTTTACGCAAGTCCTGCACGCGGCGCACAAATTCCCGCGCCAACCCTTCCCGTACCAGTGCCGGCGTCAGTTCGGTGACCAGAGCTGCCAGGTAAGCACCCTCGGCTGCGACCGCGTAACCCTCGCGCGCCTGCACCCGAACTTCAACTTCTTCGGGCAGGATCGTATAAACCTCGCCGTCAACCGCGATATCAACAGATTGGCCGTCCAGTAGGCGTTTGGCAGCCGGTTCCGCATCGGTCTCCAGCAGCGCCTTGCGCAGCGCAGGAAAGCGGCTGCCGTATTTCTGTCCCAGCTGTTTGGGCAGCGGATTCAAGCC
>DATBWK010000243.1:0-25303 GCA_036514835.1 Bellilinea sp. | reverse complement strand
ACTTGGATTCCCCGCAGGCTCCTTTTCTGCCAGAGCCCAGCGATCATGAGCGGCGTCAGAATCACCAGCCCCTGTACCGCCACCAGGTTTTTCAAATTCATCACCAGCGCATCCCAGCGTGACTGGAGGTGCACGCGCAGCTCAGCTGCCTGCCAGTTGGCAAATGTAATACTGCTGTCAGGGAAAGAAAAAGTCTGATCGTAATTTGTGATCCACAGTGTACGGCTATTACCCGCAGCCATCAGCGTGCCGAACAGATTCAGATTCCTGGCATACCACGCCCCCATAACCAAAGCATAAGCCAGTAGGAAAAAACTTATCCCATCGATTGCTACACGCAATTTTGAGGTCTTTTGAGAACGGATACCCATCCAAATGAACCAAAAGACGCCGCCAGCTACCCATACGATGCCATCCGCGCGGGCGAGATGCATCAGCCCTACCAGAATCCCCAACAGCCCGGCGCGAAGTGCCACGGTCCTGGGGGGGACGGCGTCCCAGTCATTCTTCAGTATGAGCAGCCAGATCAGCCCGCCCAGCACCAGATACAAAACAAATGTCTCGGGAATGGATGCATAAACCAGATAGACACCGGAAAACACCGCCAATAAGCCGGCTACCCAGGCATAGCGCGAACTTTTGATAAATTTCAGCGACAAATATGCACTGATAACCGGCAGCATTCCATACAACAGAATGAATGGCAGCCTGGCTGCCCAAAAACTGGTCGTGCCAAAAGCCTTCATACCCATCGCAGCCAGAATCGACGCCAGCGGCATCCAATAAAGATGCGAGGGGTGAGGCAGCCCGGTTGGATTGTCCAAATAATTCCACAGGAAGGGTTCGGTAAAGCCGTCACCCTGCACCAGGCGCAGTGCGCCGGCATAATAGTATTCAGCATCCATGTAGCCTGGCACCGCCTGTCTCAGCGCCGCCAGGGCAGCCAGGCCGGCTCCCAGAATAAACAGTACGATCGCAAGGGTTCGATTCATGGCTGCTTTATTGTCACCGCTGATAAAGGTAAATTTCCAGGTCGCCGAAAGCTTCATGACTGACCAGATCGAGTTGGGTATCCAACGCTGTCATAACCGGGTGCTCTGACATACCTTCGTCAGCATACTCCTGGATCGCGCGCGTAAACACGACGAACCAAACCCGCTCATGACCTGCCACGGCCTGGTCAACCGAGGTCGTGGGATAAATCCCCATGGCTTGCTGCGATGCCAGCGCGTAGGTGTCGTTGTGCGACCCTGGCTCATCCGGCAGGAAACTTTGCGGTAAAGTAATGTCATAGAAATGGCTTGGAAAAAAGCTCAACTTATTGTCATGCAGAATCACATCCCCCGCCATGGCTGATTCCCGCAAATAAACTGTGGCATTGCGAAATTCCGAGCGTGGAAAACCGGAAAACGCGTAAAACGCCGGCAGCGAAATCAATGATGCCAGAATACAGGCGGCTGCCAGGAATGGGCCAATCGATTTAACCCAGCGTCGGGATATCATCCAACCACCCAAAACCGCGTAAACCAGCATGGACAGGATAAATCCGCGCGGTACGAAAATAGGCCGCATGATATACGATATCGCGAAGAGGATAACCGGTAAACCCAGCCACACCAGACTGAGGAATCCTACTCCTGGCAGCTTTCGCGCCTTGAAAACCTCAAACCCGATCAAAACCATGGCTTGCAGGCTGAGCAGGGTTGCCACCAGCATGACTGTGCCTTCCAGCGGCAGGAAAATATGGAACTGCAGCAGCCCTTGCAAAACTTCAACCAACCCGGGTCGCGGCGTCCAAAATGCGGTTTGAATTTTGTCAATTTGCCCGGGAATCATCACCAGCCAGGGTGCCGCGAGTAAACCAATTGCCGCTTGGGCAATAACCAATTTCAGCAGCACGCGCCAGTCGCGTTTCAACAGCAAATATAGGTCCGGCAGGATTAACCCGAAAATTGCCAGGTTATGACTGTACATGGCAGCAGTTCCGGTCAGTATCAGCCCGGCCCAAAGTCCAATGTGCAGCTTGCCTGGACCCTGTTCGCGCAGCCGAACAAAAAACCATATATAACTGATCTGCGCCAACCCCAGCAGGGTATACATGCGCAATTCCTGGGCGTGGTAAATTTGGAAAGGCGCCACAGCTACGATCAAAGCCGCCCAAAGCCCGGCTGCCGCACCAGCCAATCGGCGCCCCAAATCAAACACAACCCCGATCATGCCAATCGACAGCACCACTCCAAGCAGCCGCAGTACAAAAATGCTCTCGCCAAGTTTCATCCAATAGTGCAAGAGGAAATAATACAACGGCGGCATGGTGTCTGCGGCTGTTCCAGCCACAATTTGACCCAAACTCTGCTTTGCTAGGAAATAGCTGAAGGCGTCATCGTAGAATATTTCCCGGCTGCCGGCCTCATAAAGCCGTAAACCAAGCGCCAGCAGCAGGATTGCCCCGAGGAAAATCCAGTGTTTTGTTTTCATAAACCCTGATTATTGCTGCGAAAAACTATCGAACCAGACATTCGGCTTGCGAATAGCCCACCAGCGGACCCAATAAAGCATAATGCCAACGATTAAAGGGTGTGCAAAAAACAAGCCAGGTATAGCACTGGCAGTCAATCCGGCTTTCGCAAAATAAATCAACCAGATGCCCCCGAATAGAAGCAGCAACGCAGTTATAGATAGCACCAGCCCAGCCCGAGGCCAGCGCTCGTTCCACAGGCAAATGGCAAGAATAATCGCCGGGAAGGCGGTGAGAAATACGGACGGATGGGTCGGCAGTCCGATCCAGGGTGCCAGTGTCAAAGTCAGCAGACCTGTCCAGAAAAAACCGTCGAAATCGGTTTTTTTGGAGACAAACCATTCAAAAAATAGGATGATTCCAGTAAGCGCACTCAGGATTATCCCCAACCGCTGACCGGCTGCCGGCAGAAAGGACTGCAGCACAATTCGGATGGTCGGCACGACCTCGCTGGGTTGGATGATGACACGCAGGTAATCGACAAACCATTGCGGGCGGATCAAAGCGCCTGTGGCAGCCAGTAAAATCACCGTCGCGAAAAACCAGCCAGCCAGTTTGGCATGCCGGTTGCGCAGGCTCCAGACGACCACAAACACAGCGAACAGCGCTATGGCATGCGGTTGAATGGTGGTAAACCCAAGCAAAACGCCGGCAAATTCGTATTGACGGTCGCGCACCGCCAGGAAGATGGCGGCAATGATCAAGCTGACCAAAATGGAATTGTTGCCAGAAAGGAGCGGATATAAGCCGTGGAACCAAAGAAGTGCAAAGACCGCGATCAGCGCCAGGTAGACCGGTTTAATTTTCCACCGGGCCAGGTTCAAACTCATGAAAACCAGGGCAACCAGAAGCCCCTCAAGCAGCACCATCCACAATGCTCTGGCAAGCGGATAATCGCTAATCACCGCGAAGGGCAAAGTGAAGTACGCGGCATACAACGGTGACCCAAAACGCGCACCCTCAGGTAAGCTGATACCCTCGGCTGCCGCGAAACTCATCATGGAATTCTGGGCGGTTTCGCTGTATGGATTGACGCCATCGATAAACAATGACCTGGCAGAAAACCAATCCACCAGAAACTGCTCACCGCCTGGATAGGTGCGGGTGTATTGTAAATTCCCCCAAATCATCGCAGCAATCGAGCCGCTGATGATTAGAATCAACAGAATGATGGTGGTTATCGGTCTGCGCCGAATCATGAGAATGATCTGCCTGAGGGATTCCGGGATGGTGGAATTTGGCGCAGATAGCGCGTCATACCCCGCCAACAATTATAATGGATAACATTATGGGCATAAAAATCGCGTTGGCACAGTTCGAAATCGCGCTCGGCGACCCGGAAGTGAATTTGCGATCCGGCACTGCAGCCATACTTCAGGCTGCCGCTGAAAGCTGCCAGCTGGTCCAATTGCCTGAATTGTGGATCTGCGGCTACGACCTGCCAAACCGCACAAGGTACAGTCAGCTGGTACCGACCTGGACTAAACAGCTGCAATCTCTGGCGGATCAGCACAATATCGTCATTGGCGGAAGCACGATCACCCTTCAGGATAACCAGTATCACAACACATACCAGCTTTTTCAACCCGGGCGTCCCACCCCGACGAGCTACCACAAGACTCACCTTTTCCAGCTGCTGGACGAGCAGAAATATTTTTCTCCCGGTGAAGATTTGACCGTCGTTGACCTTGGTTGGGGAAAAGTCGGTCTGGCACTGTGCTACGATCTGCGCTTTCCCGAGTTGATTCGTGCTTACGCCGAACGCGGCATCGAATGCCTGTTGGTGGCAGCCCAGTGGGGTCAAAAACGAAGCGACCACTGGCGCACCTTGCTCAAAGCACGCGCTATCGAAAATCAGATCTTCGTCGCTGCGACCAACGCTATTGGACCCATTTTAGAAAATCAACTGGCTGGATTTAGCGCTGTGGTTGACCCGTGGGGCAATGTTGTGACAGAAGCAGGTCCAGATCAATCAGCGTTGTTGACGGCGGAAATCGACCTGAGTGAAATTGCCCGGGTGCGGGAAGTTGTCCCTTCCACGCGTGACCGGCGGGCAGCTTTGTACCGCCGCTGGGCGGATGAAATATCGATTTAACCACCTGACATACCTGATGTTATGGTTTTTCCAAAAGGACGCTGACATTATCCCGGTAAAGCGTTGTCCACCCGCTGGCAGACGCTTGATCGACTATCGGCATGTCTGGCGGCAGCATGATAAATTGAATATTGAACTCCTCCATCCCCGCTTGCCAGCCGGGTTTTGCCCCGATCAAACCCAGCCACTGGTCGAATAGATCCTGCGGGAAAAAATCCGCCCGGCCATCGATGAATACTTTATTTTCTCTTAAGCGCCAATCCAGATAACCGCCCCAGCCATAATCATTGAGGACGTTGCCTGTTTTGCCATTTTCAACCAGATAATCCACCGCCCCGACGGGATAATAGGATTTCACCACCGGATCAACAACGGCTGGATTGGAAACATAGATTAATTTGATCAAAGCTGCCAACCCAACCAGAAATATCAGCGTCAAGTTGATCGCTTTGCGCAAACCCGGTGAAACCGAGCTTTGGTTGGATTGTTCGCGGGAGTGGACGAATTTCATCCCCATCGTGGAGGTTTTCAGTTTGTCCCCGATTGAAGTCACAATGGCTGCCAGATGGTTCGACAGCACTGTTGCGGCAAACAGCGAAAATATTCCAACCAGGCGTTGGGCGTTCAACGAAGAAGCCCCAAAAAACGACAATCCCGCCAGTTCGGCTCCGCTTGCGTGGTGGTCAGAAAGACCGATCGCGATCAAACATCCAAATAACAATAGGATGTACGGCAGGCTGGAAATCGCATGAAAATCCAGGGACTGCCATTCCTGAATGTATTGGTTGAATTGCACACCGATGGTTT
Source organism: Bellilinea sp. (assembly GCA_036514835.1). Classification (GTDB taxonomy): domain Bacteria; phylum Chloroflexota; class Anaerolineae; order Anaerolineales; family Anaerolineaceae; genus Bellilinea. The sequence continues at coordinate 19,883 of DATBWK010000243.1, read as the reverse complement.
GAAAAGGAATTTTCCAGGTGTTAATGCCGTTCGGATTGATCAGAACTGCCAACAGGCTGATTGCGGTCCAGTCAGCTAATCGACCGATTCGCGCCCAACTAAGATCTGGGTTCAAATTCGGTCGAAACAGCCGGTCCAAAATCATGCCGCCAAGCGTTACCCCAATCAGTAAAAATCCGAAGGAATAGCCGCCGTGCAGGTTTGACCACAGGATAAACAGCAACGGAAAATACCACAGCTTGACCTGTTTCCCCTCCATGTATTGCATCAGCCAATAGTTGAGCAGCGCAAAAAAGAGCAGGCTAAATTGCTGCGGGCGCGGTGCCCAGATCGGCGCCAGTGTGGCACAGGTCAATACAATGATCAACGCCCGCTGAAATACACCGCCTTTCATCGACCGGTACAAAATCAGCATGGTCGCGCTTGCCAGAATCGCGACGAAGAGAGACAATCCTGTGTATCCGCCACCCTTAAAGGCCAGATAGAGGATCACTTCTGACAGCCAGGAGTGGTTGACCCACGGTTCGCCGGTGCGGGTGAAGGTCATAGTGTCGCTGAGATATACCTTGCCAGCGGTGACCGTTTCTTCGCCGGCACGTAAATGCCACCACATATCCGCATCCACCGGCACCCGGCTGGCCATCAAAAACACCAATAACACCATCAATACCAGCATCAATATACGAAAAGACTGGCTGGAGGACATCGTTTTGCCGGTTTTATTAACGGTGATCGTCATTGAATTCCTTCAGGTTTCAAGGCTGGGATGCATAGATATCGAGTTCACTCGGCCGTACCACCTGTGACAGGTTGTAAAATACCCGGTAATCACCGATCGGCTGTTCCAGCCATTCCACCCCTTGAGCAGTAAATTCTGCCCGCAATCGTTGGTCCAGGTTGGAGTTCTTGCTGGTGATGTAAGCTACTCGGTCACTGCTTTCGACCTGCTGCGAATAGGACGCATAACGATCATCGCGCGGCGTGTAGCGCAAGTCCGGGTGATAAGGCAGACGCGGAACAAATATTAAGGATTCCTCGGAAAGAAAAGCCAGCGGATAACCGACCCAATAATTGGTATACCCACGTGTTTCGCCATTTTCTGTCAAGAAAGTTGCCAGTTCGTCCATGTATTGGTGATTGACCTGGGCCGGCTCGTAGAATTGGGTGGTGATCCCCGGGGGATTGACCAGCGCGGATTGAACATTGCCAGCCATCTGATACAGGAGCAAGAATCCGACCACAACCCAGGCGAATGGTTTTTTACCAGTCCAATCGCTGATGACAAAACCAGCGATCACAGCCAGTGCAATTTGAACAGGTAAAAAGTACCGTCCGGATGGATCGGCTCCGAAAGATGTAAATAAAAACGCCGCTGCCAGGGTGATGCCAACACCGCCGTACAGCGCCATCACCGCCCGCCCGGGAAACGGCCTAGCAATTTTCCGGATCGCGGCATAGAGGATTACGCCCCAAACACCCACTACCAGCGGAATGAGCGGCAGCAATATCCAGCGAACCGCCCAGGTTGGCCGTAAGCCCAGCGCAGCGCTGCTGCCTAACAAAACCAGGCTGGAAAAATGACTGAGTACCCGCGCTCCAAAAGTTCCAGCCTCAACCGCGATCGCCGAACCGAATAACTCAGAAGTCAAAGACGCAAATCCATTTTGCGCAGCATACAGCCACCAGGGCAGCGCCCCAATCAAGACGCCAGCCAAACCGGAGAGGGTCAAGGTAGCGAGTGCCTGCCAGGATTTGTTACGAATGACCGTGAAGAGGATGTAAAACAAAACTGGCAGTGCATATACCAGCGTCAGGCCATTGATCCATAAGCCTAACCCAATCAACAGTCCGAGGATCAAGGCGGTTAATGCGGTTTTTGGTCGCTGGTTCTTCCCATACGGGTTTTTCAACAGTCCCGCGAGAGATAATCCGGCGATGATGACCAGGTTTCCCAGCAGCAGCGCCTCGCCATAACCGCCCAGACTGGCGGTTGTGTATAAAGTCAGGTTGACTGCTGGGATAGCCAATAATAAAACCGCTGCTGCGGCAGCCCGTGGATTACCCGCCCATTTTGAGAGGATCCACCATGTGGTCAAAATGGTTCCAAGGTACAGTAGGCATTGTACCAGCCGGATGACCCATACCTGTTCGCCAAAGATCCAGAAACCAGCTGCGACCAGGTAAGCGTCCGCGCTGCCCATATACGCTTGTCCATAAAAGAAAATCGGCGTTTCACCCTGCAAAATGTGGCGCGCCATCAACGCCACTACCGCCTCATCAGAATTGAAAGGCACAACTTCGCGAATTAATAGCCAGATTTTTAACCCAGCGTGCAGGAGTATGGCTACAATTAACCACACGGTCGCAATGGGTTTGCTTTTTTGGATTGTTTCGGGCAGCGTCATCTTCTCTATTTTAGTCAAAAATCCCTTGAGCTAGCCTTGCAGTGACCTGTCAGGTTCCTAAACATGCCTCGCATTACTCCCCGAACACTGATCCTCATCGCTGTAATCACGATTGCCAGCCTGATCTACCTGGCTGGCGTCAGTCGTGTTCCCTTTCACCCCGATGAAAGTACGTATCTTTACATGAGCAGCGATTTCGAGACATTTTATCGGCAGCCATCGGTAGTATTCTGGCAGTCGGAGCCAGCGGATGAACTTCGTCAGCACTACCGCCTGGTTGATCCACCTCTACTTCGCAGCTGGATTGGTTTCGTTCGCTGGTTGACCGGGCAGCCGTTATTGGCTGCTGACTGGGATTGGTCAAAATTCTGGCAGGAGAATCAGGCTGCTGGAGCGCTGCCGTCTCCGGGCTTGCTGCAAACCGCACGGCTGGCTGTGGCTTTGCTTTTTCCGCTTACGCTGATATTCATGTTCCTCGCGGGCAAGCAGCTTGGCGGTGAACTTACCGGCTGGATTTCCATTCTTCTAACTCTCAGCAGCGCGCTGATCTTGCTGCATACTCGTCGAGCCATGGCGGAAGGGCTGATGGTTCTGGGAGTCGCAGCCAGCCTGTGGGCTCTGACCGCCTGGCGTAAACGTCCCTGGTTGTGTGCCCTCCCCATCGCGCTGGCTTTCAACGCCAAATATTCGGCAGCGCCATTGATTGTGGTTGGGATCATCGCGATTCTTTGGAACCAAGACGAAAAAACGAGGTCCAGGGGAGGTAGATTTCTCCAATTGGCAGCTTTCCTGGCGATTTTCGGCGGATTGACGCTGCTGCTCAATCCATTTATGTGGACACATCCGATAGAGGCGCTCACAGCTGCGGTCAATAGCCGGGCGGAATTTATGGCAGACCAGGCGGTGGATTTTGCCGGAGCCAGCAGCCTGTTTGCGCCGAAAACCGGATTGGACAGTTTTACCGCTATGCTGGCTCAATTATTTTTCACGCCGCCAGCCTTTGCAGAAGTCAGTAATTATCTGGCCGAAACACATGCCGCATCTAACGCCTACCTCGCGAATCCGTTCAACAATCTGCTGCGCGGACCGTTTGGCGGCGGTGTTCAACTGGGTTTGTTTCTATTGGGGATGATTACGGTCATTCGCAGCATTTTTAGCAAGCCCATATTCAGCCACAAACGCGGGTTGATCCTGTTCCTGATAACCTTCTTGTTGGAAGCGATTTTCATGCTAATCACCACCAACGTAGCCTTCCAGCGCTACTACATGGTTTTGCTGCCCATGGTCATTTTGATGACCAGTCTCGGCATCGCCAGCCTGATACATTTTTTCATTGCGATGTACAAAAGCATTCGACCGAAGAAGAATAACGAGCCAGAATCAAACTGACACGGCTTACTAGATCTTTATCGCTGCAAGCTTCTAATAATAAAGGGCAGGCGCATACACCTGCCCTTTATATGAATCATTCGGTCGGTTAAATTTTCTTGTGATACACCCGATGATTCTTATAAGGCTTCCCACCCATGGTAATCAAGTCTTTGCGCATTTGCACCGCAGTCTCAGCTACCTGGGTCAGTTCGAAATGCTCGAATGGGTAATCATGGATGGTTTTATCCATTTCAGCGTACATGAGCGCATTCCCGCCGCGTCCCTGATACTCCGGCAGCATCCCGGCGCCGTTCAGCGAGATCCATTTGGTTCGCTTCGAATCGATCAACAGATCGATAATCGCCCAGGGCGTCAACCGTCCTTTGGCGCGCTGCAGGGCAGCGGAAAGATCCGGGAACCCGAGTAGAAAGCCAACCACTTTCTCTTCGAATAACAAAATCTTGATTAACCGCGGGTCTGCCACAGTCAGAAGTACATTGAGGGTGTAGTCAATTTCTTTTTTGGTCTGGGGATAATATTCCCAGTTATTAACAAAGGTATTGTTATAAGCTTCGCCGATACGGTCGGCCCATTCTTTCAATTCTTTGGAGGTGGTGAAGGTTTTTACCCTGAATTTCCCCTTTTCGAGTACCTTTTCAGCCACCAGGTGAACTTTTTCTGGCAGCTTGAACGATGCAGCGGGTATGTAGCAGGAGACAAAATCGACTTCCTTCTCGAAGCCGATATTTTCCACCAACCGGACATAATATGCCGGGTTGTAGTTCATCATGGTCATCATTTGACGGTGTTCAAAGCCCTCAACCTGCATACCATATCCGTCGAACAAGCTGAAGCCTTTAGGCCCGACCACTTCGTTCAAACCGCGTTCGCGCACCCAGGTAAAAGCCCGTTCAAAAAGTGCATTGGCGACTTCCTGGTCATCAATACATTCGAAGAAATAGAATTGGGCTTTTGTCGTTCCATGATACACGTTGAACGGTTTATTATCCATGGCGCACAAGCGGCCGACCATCTTGCCATCCCGGCGTGCCACCCAAAATTCAGCGTCTGAATGTTCGTAAAAAGGATGTTTAGCCGGATTCATCATCGCTTTGGTATCGCTGATGAGAGGCGGGACCCACTGAGGGATGTCCTTATAGATGACGAATGGGAATTTCGCAAACTCGTTGACTGCTTTGCTGCTTTTAAGATCTACCGTTTCAATTGTGACCATTCGGGCCTCGTGTTATGCGCTGGATGAGGGATTATAAAAACTGCGCTCAGTATACTCTCGATTCAGCCCATTGCAAGCCGAACCAGCCCCATGTTTTTTCAACCAATAAAATGATTACTTCGTGCATTTTTCCTGTTTCTCTCCTCATATTCTTCAATGAGGTGTAAGATAGACCCTTTGTCTGATCTCAACTATTACATTGGAAGGCTTCCTCATGCCCAGACGATCACTGGCTCAACTTTATCGAGACGAATTTACTGGTTACAACGTTGCAAAATTTCAACTAGATTTAATGGCAGGAATCACGGTAGCCGCGGTAGCTTTGCCTCTGGCACTGGCTTTCGGCGTGGCTTCCGGAGCGAATGCCGCCGCGGGTTTGGTGACTGCGATCATCGCCGGTTTTCTCATCGGTGCATTATCCGGCGCGCCTTATCAAATCAGTGGGCCTACCGGGGCCATGAGCGCCGTTTTGATTCTGCTGGTCTCTCGCTACGGGTTGCAAGGCGTCTGGATCGCAGGCTTGCTTTCGGGATTTTTTCTCCTTTTGATTGGGCTGCTCAAACTGGGTCGATTTATCGCTTTCATCCCCTCCGCGGTGATCACCGGCTTCACCTCTGGTATTGCGCTGATCATCGCCATCGGTCAGATTGATAATTTTCTTGGGATTAAGACAGCTGCTTCAGAAACAGCCTTATTCAAATTCCTCGAATATTTCAAAGGCGGTTTTACCCCAAACTGGCAGGCATTGATCCTCGGGCTGGTTGTGATTGCTATCATGATCACCTGGCCGAAGAAGCTGAATTCCCGTTTTCCGGCATCTCTGCTGGGGTTAATAGTAGCGACGGCCGTCACCATTCTATTCAAGTGGACGGTTCCGCAAATTGGTGCCATCCCACAAACACTGATGCTGAGCGAGCGCTTCAACCTGCTGGCCTTTGACTGGTCCAGCCTTCCGGAATTCCTGGCGCCCGCTTTGACCATCACCGCACTGGGAGCTGTCGAGTCCTTACTGTGCGGCGCGGTGGCTTCCAACATGACCGGTATTCGGCTGCAGGCCAATCAGGAATTGATCGGTCAGGGTATTGGCAATATGGTCATTCCATTTTTTGGCGGCGTGCCAGCCACTGCCGCGATCGCCCGCACCAGCGTCGGTATCAAAGCCGGCGGACAGACCCGTCTGGTCAGCATCATTCACGCGGTGGGATTGCTGCTCTCCATGTTTCTGTTGGCGCCGGTGATGGCCAAAATTCCGCTTTCCGCCCTGGCTGGGGTATTAATCATGACTGCGTGGCGTATGAACGAGTTCGCCGCCATTCGCTTCATGTTCGGCAAACGCTTCAAAAGCGACATGCTGGCGTTTTCGATTACAATGTTAGCCACAATCACGCTTGATTTAACCCAGGCAATACTGATTGGCTCTCTGGTTGCCGGCGCTGTGTTCCTCAATCGGATTGCCAATTTGGAAGTGGATGTGAGCGAGGTGGACGCTGAAAAACTGCGCGCCAAAGGCATCGAGACGGAAGGCAAGTGCAAGCATGTCCGAGTGGCTTTTATCACCGGACCGTTGTTTTTCGCCGCCACTGGAATTTTCAACGAAGCATTCGCCAATTTGAACGAGACCCATGCCCTGATCCTTTCCATGCGCGGCGCACCGCTGGTGGATACCGCCGGCATTGAAGCGATTCACCGCCTTAACGAAAATCTGCGCCAACGCGGCGGCTTCTTAATGCTGGCAGGCTTACACACCAACGTCCGCGCCATGCTTGAGCGCAGCGGTCTAATCCACGACATCGGCGAAGATAACATCTTTTGGAGCAGCGACCAGGCTATCGTAGCTGCCGAAAAAATCGGCTGCCGCTTCTGCGACCAGGAGAAAACCGCCGAGGTGTAAAAATAGCCGATTATTCCTGGCAAGTGGAGAAAATGAGCATGCCCAATCACCTGGCAACTGAAAATTCACCTTATTTACTCCAACACGCCAATAACCCCGTGGAATGGTATCCCTGGGGACCAGAAGCGCTCGCCAGAGCGAAAGCCGAAGATAAACCGATCTTCCTGAGCATCGGCTATGCCGCCTGCCATTGGTGCCATGTGATGGCGCATGAATCGTTTGAAGATCAGCTCACCGCGGACTTGCTCAACCTGAATTTCGTCAACATCAAAGTTGACCGCGAGGAGCGTCCCGACCTGGACAGCATCTACATGTCGGCTGTCGTCGCCATGACTCACCAGGGCGGCTGGCCGATGAGCGTTTTCCTGACCCCCGATCTGAAAGCTTTCTACGGCGGCACCTACTTCCCGCCTGAACCGCGTCACAACCTGCCGGGATTTCGTGAGGTGCTGCGCTCGGTCATCGCTGCCTGGCAAAAGGAGAAGGATCAAGTGGTGCATGTCTCCGAGCAAATTCTGGCCAATATTCAGCAGAATAACACCCTTGATTTCACCCAGCAGGACCAACTGCAACCGAAAATCCTATCTGAAGTTCTGACCGCCCTGCTATCACAATACGACTGGGCTTTTGGCGGCTGGGGCAGAGCACCCAAATTCCCGCAACCGATGTTGATCGAATTACTGCTGCTGCAAGCCTCGGATGGAAACCGCGAAGCCCTGGATGCTGCCCGGAACGCGCTGGATGCCATGAGCCGCGGCGGCATGTATGACGTCGTCGGGGGCGGTTTTCACCGCTACAGTACCGATTCTGGTTGGCTGGTGCCGCATTTCGAGAAAATGTTATATGACAATGCGCAGTTAGCCCTGGTGTATTTGCATGCCGAACTGCAAACAGGCGACCCGTCCTACCGTGCGGTGACAGAAGCGATCTTGGACTTCCTGTTGCGCGAGATGCGTCACCCGCTAGGCGGTTTTTACGCCAGCATCGATGCCGATTCCGAAGGCGGAGAAGGTGCGTTTTACACCTGGTCGGCGGCTGATATCGCAAGCGCCATTACAGACCCGCGCGACCGGGAAATTTTCGATGCGACCTACGCCCAACCGGTCGGCGGCAATTTCGAGGGACGGATTATCCTGCAGCGCATGCGCCAACAGGAGAAAATTGCGGCGGATCTCGGCATTGAACCGAGCGAACTCCTGGCGCGACTCAAATTGATCCACGCTCAACTTCGCATCACGAGAGATTTGAGGGCGCGTCCTGAGACGGACAATAAAATTCTGCTCGCCTGGAATGGGATGGCTATTTGCGCTTTTGCTGAGGCGGGGCGGTTTTTTGAGCGCACGGATTACCTGCGTGCCGCTCAGCAGTGCGCCCGCTTTATCCTCTCTGGCATGTCTGGCGTGAACACGCTCTTTCGTTCCTGGCGCGAAGGCGCAGCTTCCATCCCGGCATTTTTGGAAGATTACGCCGCTTTTATTCTGGCCTTGCTCACCCTCTACCAGGCAGATGGAGATGTCACATGGTTCCAGGCAGCCATCAAGTTAACCGATGAAATGCTGGAAAAGTTCGAAGACCCGGCAGGAGGTTTCTTTGACACTTCCGCGATGGCTCTCGATCTGGTCTATCGGCCAAAGGACTTGCAGGATAACGCCACTCCTTCGGGTAATTCTTTGGCTATACGCAGTTTGTTGATTTTAGCTGCACTCACCGGCGAAGTGGTTTACCAGGAGATAGCAGAAAATTCTTTAAAATCCATCCAGGAATCCCTATCACAATACCCGACCGCCTTTGGTTCCTGGCTGCTGGCACTGGACCATGCGCTCAACCCCTACCACCAACTGGCCATTGTCTGGGAGGACAACGCCCGGGATGATGGCCTTGCCGCACTTACCGCGGTTCCCCAGAAAGTTTACAAACCCCGCCTAGTTTTCGCCCGCTCACAGCTGCCGCTCCCGCCTGAATCTCCGGCGCTGCTGCTTGATCGTCCCGCCATTGACCACGCGCCTACCGCGTATTACTGCCAGGATTTCATTTGCCAGCTGCCGGTGACCGATGCGGATGCCTTGCGCGATCAGTTGGGATAAATCTGTCCCATAAATTTGAGCAGCAACTGATTGACCTCGGCGTAGTGATCGACGATGACCCCGTGCCCGGCGTCCTCGATCTCATACCGCTCCGCGTCAGGTATGCGGGCAGCCATTTTTCGCTGCACTACCGGTGGAATGGTCGTGTCATTTTTACCGGTTATGACCATTACCGGCAGCTGCAACCTTGGTAGTTGACGGATCACATTGAATCTTCCCAATGCGATCATCGCTTGACGGTACATTTTTGGATCTGACCCTCGGATCGAGTCAATTAGTAGTTCCCGCCATTGATCCTGGTCCGGCTTTGGGAATATCCGTTCTGCCACCAGTTCCGCCTGCCGGCTGGGGCTAACCACAAATGACCACAACCCGCGTTTCATGAAGTACACAACCTCCGAGAAACTTGCCGGCCGCAGCGCTGCAAATGTGTTGATCAAAACCAAACCGCCTGCCCGCTCGGGGTAAGTTAACGCCAGATGCAACGCCACTGCCCCGCCCATCGACAAACCGCAGAACACCGTGCGTTCAATTTTCTTCCGGTCTAGCAGGCGAATCATCTCCTCGCCGGCAGCCGCTACCGACCACCAATTCCCTATGGCTGGTGATTTACCAAAACCCGGCAAGTCTGGCGCGAATGGAGTATAGCCCGCCTGCAAAAGACCTTGAATCTGGTATCCCCAGGATTCACCATAAACTCCTAATCCGTGCAGCAATAGAATGGATTTTGTTTGTTGGGCAGTGTCAGTCATGGACGCTTCGCCAAGGACCTTATTCGTTGGAGTTGAGATTTACTCAGGCGGCAGTCCGTCTGGTTGGTGAAATTCTTCATTAAAGCTATAATACGATCAAAATCACCGGAGGTAGCATGGAAAAGTTTATCATCGAAGGCGGAATCCCGCTCAAAGGCGAGGTCACTCCGGCGGGAAATAAAAATGCCGCGCTGCCCCTCATGGCTGCCTGTTTGCTTACCGATGAACCGATCATTTTAAAAAACATGCCGGACATCGTGGATGTCCAGATTATGCGCCGATTGTTGGAGAGTTTAGGGGTAGAAGTCGCGGAACTCGACCCGCATACCTGGCAATTTCAGGCCAAAGATGTGCATTCGGCTACCCTCGACCCCGACATCACCCGCAAAATCCGCGCGTCCATTCTGCTGGCGGGTCCTGTTTCCGCCCGCGGCATTGAATTGACCTTACCCCCCCCAGGTGGCGATGTGATTGGAAGGCGCCGGGTTGACACGCACTTGCTGGCACTGAAGAAACTCGGTGCTGAAGTGAGTTTTGAGCGCGGGTTTCATTTTTGCTCTCATGGCCTGACCGGTGCGGACATCCTGTTGGACGAGGCCAGTGTAACTGCCACCGAAAACGCGATTATGGCCTGTACTTTGGCCAAAGGCGAAAGCGTGATCCGTAATGCAGCCTCCGAACCGCATATTCAGGAACTGTGCCACATGCTCAACTTGATGGGCGCAAAAGTCTCCAATATTGGATCGAATACGCTGCACATCAGCGGCGTTGACCGGCTCCACAGTGCCGAATTCACAATTGGTCCGGACTACCTCGAGGTCATCAGTTTCGTTGGCGCTGCCGCTGTCACTGGCGGTGAAATAACCATACATAATGCCGGCAACCAGTATCTGGACATGATCCGCCTGGTATTCGAACGTCTTGGCGTCGATTGGCAGACTCGCGGTGATGATATTTTCGTTCCGGCAGCTCAGCGTCTTGTAATTGAATCCGATCTTGGCGGCGCTATCCCGGAGATTAAAGTAAACCCCTGGCCTGGTTTCCCGCCAGACCTGATGAGCATTGCCCTGGTGATTGCTGCCAAGTCCAAGGGCACCGTGCTTTTCCACGACTGGATGTACCCCAGCCGCATGTTCTTCACTGACAAGCTGGTTGGCATGGGCGCGCAAATCGTTCTATGCGACCCCCACCGTTGCATCATCAATGGGCCGACCGAGTTCTACGGGGAGAAGATGGAAAGCCCGGATATCCGCGCCGGCATGGCGCTGGTGCTGGCAGCCCTCTCAGCCCGCGGTAAGTCTACCATTCGCAACATCGGTCAAATTGACCGGGGATACGAAAAGGTAGACCAAAAACTGGCCGCCCTAGGCGCTAAAATCGAACGCGCAACTGAATAATCTTCATTCTCAATCCCGAAATTAACAAATCAGACCCCGATGCGTATGCACGGGGTCTGATTATTCTTGAATAAGATACTAATTAATTCGGCGATGCAGTTTCTACGACTTCCAGGAATTGCCCAACCAGATCGCGCAAAATACCTTCGGGCAATGCGCCAACCTGTCGGTGAATCAATTTACCATCGGCTACGAATAGCATGGTCGGTATGCCCTGCACACCGAAACGCTGCGCCCAGTCCGGATGTTCATCCGTGTTAACCTTGGCAATGATTAATTTGCCGGCATATTCTGTCGCAAGCTTATCGAGAGTCGGCGCAACCATCCTGCATGGACCGCACCATGGAGCCCAGAAATCTACAACAACCGGCAGGTCGGATTGCAATACCGTTTTTTCGAATTCTGCGTCAGTAACATGTACGGGTTCGTTAATCATATTTTCTCCTTGTTTCAACCCTTTCGGATTGAATATCTCAATAATCTACCAATAAAGTTTGATGCAGTATATCAAAGAAAGTTGCATCAATCATCCGATTTCTTTTCTTCAACTTTTTCCCGCGCAAAATCAACAAAGCGGTAGCCTACCCCGCGTTCTGTGAGAATGTACTGCGGATTTGCCGGGTCTTTTTCAATTTTCTGGCGGAGGTAATTGACGTACAACCGAACATAATGCGGCTCGTCGCGGTATTCGTAGCCCCATACTTTGGAGAGCAGCTGGTCGTAGGTCATAACCCAGCCGGCATTCTGCACCAGATGATACAACAAGCGGTACTCGGTTGGGCGTAATTTAACCAATTTCCCGTCCACCCAAATTTCACGCCGTCCAAAATCCATCTTAAGATAATTGTCAACTTCGTAAACATCCCGCGACACAAAACCAGCTGATTCGGTCCGCCGCAGCACTGCCCTCACCCGACTGACCAGCTCGCGCGGGCTGAAAGGTTTGGTCACGTAATCGTCTGCGCCTAATTCCAGACCGCGCACGCGATCGTCTTCCTCGCCTTTGGCAGTCAGCATGATAACCGGCACCTGGCTGATCTCACGAATGAGCTTGAGGACTTCAAAGCCATCCATGTCCGGCATCATCACGTCTAAAATAACCACGTCAGGCATTGAATCGCGTAATTTATGAATGGCTTCCAACCCGCGGTAGGCGTCAACTACCTTAAAACCATCATGTTCAAGGTTAAGCCGGATAAAACGTGCCATCCGCTCTTCATCATCTACGACGAGTATGGTTCGGTTTTTGAAAGTCTCGTCCAATGCCGGCTTACTCCCTTACGAACGAAATGATGTCTTCTTCCGAACCGGAAGACATGACCTCGATGAAGCTTATGCGCGCCAACGGCCAAATGACGATGGTGACATTCGGTTCGAGGAAAGGAATATCTTTTCCGTCTTTTTTACGCGGATTTTTTACAGAAACCATGTTATCGGCTGCTGCCGGCATGGCATCAATTTCTCCGACAACCGGATCTTCATTCAGAAAGTGAACTATAACACTTGGCATTGTTTATCTCAATCAGTTTTAGTCTGAATTGGCTTGAAATTCAAATTTTAGTTTCCCGAGGGCAATGACATCGCCGTTTTTTAGCGGATACTCGACGTTCGCCACAATTTTCTGACCATTCACCCGTGTTCCGTTGGCAGAGCCAAGATCGATAATCGATATCCGCAAAGCCCCGACCTTGATCGCGGCATGCAAGCGGGATACTCCGTAATCGTAGGCTTTAAACTCGGACAAATCAAATTCGGGCAAAATTGGTTGGCCTTTCGCAATTCTCCCAAGAGTGTACTCTGACCGTCCGACCAGGTGAAGAGTTCGGTCTGAATCGAGAATCTTCAACGTGATTACTCTGTCTTTGACCAGAGCAACCCTTTCTTTGACCGGTTCCGGTGCTAAACCGAACCCCAGATCATCCAGGCCTGTATAGTCGTTGGCATGGTTGGCTAAAGGCGCGGTTAAGGTATCGACCGTGACCAATTGCGTACCGCACTCGCTGCAAAAGAGTGCCCCGGGCAGTTCGTGATGTTTGCAATTCGGGCATTGAATCATGGTTTATTGCTCCGGGGAAGGCAGTAAAAATAATGAGCGCGTCCCATACTTGATATCTTTCTGACCCGCTTCGCTGAAACCCTGTTGGTTATTCAAACGATCCACTTCCAGAAGTGCAGATTGCGCCAACTCCTGGTTCCCACGTATTAGTAATCGGCTCGCCAGGAATTTCAAGTGCTTTGTTGCGTTTTCTACGTCACCGGCGGCAGCTTCTTCTCGCGCCTTCTCCTGTAAACGATATAGCGATAATTGCGACATCGCATTGAAAATGGCAGTTGGCACTTTTTCCTTTACCCACCCATCCGTAATAGGACGTTCCAGGTTGACAAACAGTCTTTCGATGGGTATCGGTTTCGTTGGAACTTCGAAAATAATCCTTCCATTGGCAATTTTTCCAACAGATTGCTCCCCTGGAAGGCCGTCTATTTTGAATTCTAATATAACACCAGTTTTCCGACCATATTCCAACGACCCTAACTGGATTGGTGATTGTACCTCAAGCGGATTTCCATCCGGGAAAATGCGAAAAGCATCCGTCAATTGAATATTGTTCGGCAGATCCAGCTGCATTTCCATTCTTCGGGCATAATTGACGCTCAGCGTATTGATTTTCTGCTCGATGAACTGTGCCAGATCTTCCTTGTTGCGAATGTAAATCGATTTTCCACCGCTAATCGATGCCAGACGGTCCAGGAAAACATCATTCCATTCGTGCCCTATCCCCAGCGCGTTGATCGAAATCCCCTCGCTGTTCGAGCGCTCCGCAAGTTCGTAACACTGCTCCTCATCACCATAGGTCTGTCCGTCGGTGATCAGGATCAGATGCTTAAGAAAATTGCTTCGTCCAGCAAAACGCCTGAAAACTTCAAACCCAAGTTCCAGTCCCTGGAAAATCTCGGTCGCCCCTCCCGGTCCAATTCCAAAAAGCAGCGATTCAGGCCGTTTAGCATCCGCGACAACCGTTGGCGGTAACAGCACCTCCGCCCGATCGCTAAAGGTCACGATCGAAATGACGTCGGTTGGTTTCATTTTATGCAGCAGTTGGATGATATTGCTTCGAACCATATCCAACCGTTCGCCGCGCATGGAGGAGGAACGGTCGAGAATGATGCAAACATGAGCCGGAGGCAGGTCGTCTGAAATGTTATTCTTCAGACATTCAATGTCTAATAATGCGTAAATTAATTGAGGTTTTTCGGATTGGTGGATCGTCGTTCGGCTAAAACTGACCTCGACGCGGACCTCGGGTGGTGATTTGACTGCGACTGGAAGCGTTCGGTCATAGGCTGCTCGCCGGGCTGCATTGGATAAGATATCGTACGCCTGCTGAACCTCGATGAATCTTCTGCCATCATCCTCGCCGTTGTTCGCGTCAGGATGGTACTTGCGGGCAGCGTCAAAATAGGCTGCCCGGATTTCATCCGGGGTTGCATCGAACGGCAGGTTCAGTGCAGAATAATTTTCCATTAGCATCCAGGGGACAATTTACAAATACTCCACCAGTACAACACTAATATTGTCCGGTCCACCCGTTTCATTGGCAGCTTCAACCAGTTTGCTGCAAGCTTCCGAAGGATTCTTGGCGTCCGAAACAATCCGCATCATTTTTGCGTCGTCGACCGTACCCCACAACCCATCACTACAGATCATCAAGAATCCGGGATGCGGCATCTCGAAGGTTTGAATATCCGGTTTAAATGGTTCCGGTTGACCAAGCGCCCGGTACAGCACATTTCGATTGGGGTGGATCAATGCCTCTTCTTCAGTGATCTGCCCGAGCTCCACCAGACGGTGAACCAGAGAATGGTCCTGCGTGAGCAATTCGATCCGGCCACCTGGGTGAACGAAATAGGCCCGGCTGTCACCGACATGGGCAATGGTCACCTGATCGCCAATTAACACCGCGGCGGTGAGGGTTGTCCCGCCGCCCGGAGCGCGCGCCCGCACCAACTGCTGCGCCTTCATGATGCCGGTTTCTATGATCTCTTGCAAACTCTCCTGCGGGGCATCCCCTTCGGGATTGACGTGCGGTAGATAGACTTTTGAAAGGATGTACTGGGTCGTTGCCCGTGCGGCGATGCTGCTGGCAACTTCGCCGTATTCGTACCCGCCCATCCCATCCGCCACCATAAACAGGCCGAACTGCGTTTCGTTGGCTCCATCAGCCAGGATCGCGCTGACGGCATACAGTGTGTCCTCATTGTGATCGCGTTGCAGCCCAACGGATTGCCCGGTTCCAACCACAAGTTGTGGTGGATTCATTGGAATCGGCGCTGTGACGGATTCGAGTTCAGCGGCATCTAATGGCGCAGTCTTAATCGCGACAGGTTTAATCTCTGGCTCTTTTTTTGAAAACCACTTCTTAAAATAATTAACCACAAATCCTCCAAAACACTCGAGAAAAACCTGCCGCTAAGCCATCAGCGCATACACCATATGATCCGATGAGCCAAAATAGACGATGTCATTGGCGATCACTGGGGTTGACGTGATCGGACCGCCGGTCACAAATTTCCAGCGTACCCGTCCAGTTTTATAATCCAGTGCATACATCTTGCCATCTGCCGAACCGCAATAAACCGTATCATTATGGACCACGGGTGATCCGCTGACCTGATGCCCAGTCTCATAACGCCAGATTTCTTTGGCAGTGTTTGCATCCAGACAGTAAATATATCCATCGGCTGAACCCACGAAAACAAAGGATTCAACCCGGCAAGGTGTCGAAATGGAGCCTTTCAACATGCGGAAGCGCCACAGCACCCAGCCGCTCTTAGCATCCAGGGCATATACCGAGCCGTCCAGCGAGGTGAAATAAACCACGCCGGCTACCACCAGAGCTGTTCCTGTGATCGCGCGTTTAGCGCGAAAACGCCATTTCAATTGCCCGTGGTAATCGATGCAGAAGAAATCGCCGTCTTCGTTGCCGAAATAAATAAATTCGTTGGACATCGCCGGTGAAGAGCGCACCGCCACGCCGGCGTCAAAGCGGAATTCGCGCCGGGTGGAAATAATATTCAAGGAGTGTAGGTAGCCGTCATCGGCGCCAAAATATACCAGCCCGTCAGCTACACGAGGCGAGCTGCGTATCGGCTTCTCCACCTGGTGACTCCAGGCTAACCGGCCGGTTTTTGTGGAGACTGCATAAATGCGGCCATCCTCCGACCCGGCAAAAACCAACTCATTGGATACGAACGGCTTGGTAACAATCCCGCCGTCCGTCGGATACTTCCAGCGAAATTCACCTTGAACAGCATCCAGTCCGTATAAATTGTTGTCATACGATCCGACAAATATCATCCCGAGGTCATAGGTCGGGGAACCCCGTACCTCGTCTTCGCAGCGGAAAACCCACACCGGCTTGATCATCTGGTCGGATGACACATTGGGAACTTTAATCCGATCCAGCGCGCCGGTCTTTTTAGCCGCTGCCAGCAGCGCGTTTTTAAATTCAGTCGCAGTGGGGAAGCGTTCTTCCGGATTGTATTGCAACGCTGTTTGGACCACCGCTTCCAGTTCGGCTGATACTGCCGGGTTGAGCTGACGGATTGGCCGTTCGCCAAAGGAAAATGGCGGCTCAAGGCGAGGATCGCGTTTGGTGAGCAAATGGTGGATGGTGGCGCCAAGCGAGTAGATATCAGCCCGCTGAGTCGCGTCGCCGCGGTATTGTTCCGGCGGGGAATAGCCCTCGGTACCGATCATGGTGCCTTTTTGACCAGTTTGGAAAGCTTTGGCAATTCCGAAATCAACCAGCACTACATGACTCTGGTGGTTGATCATGATATTCGACGGTTTCATGTCCCGGAAGATGATCGGCTCGGGTTTGTGCCCGTGCAAATATTCCAGCACATCGCAGATCTCTATCGCCCAGCCAATTACCTGATCTTCCGCCAGCATCCCCTGAGTCTCACTCAGGATCGCTTCCAGATCCTTGCCATGCACGTACTCAAGCACCAGGTAAGACCGTTCGTCATGCGAAAAGTAGTCAAAGATTTTGGGAATCGAAAAATGATTGAGCGTTACCAGGATGTTGGCTTCACGTTCGAAATTTTGGATGATCGTTTGACGCACCACCTGGTCGCGCCCCTGGTTGATCATTTCTTTTACGGCAACCAGCTTGACGACGTTGGGGAAATGCATATCCCGAGCGCGGTAAACCGAACCCATGCCGCCGACTCCGATAACGTCCTGAATCAAATAACGCCCGACCAGCACGACGCCAGGCGCCAACTGCTTTACTGGATCGCTTTTGCTGAAATTCTGAGTGATTCCTTGAGTGTCCAGAAGTCCCCATCCTGAATTAGTTACAGATATTGTGGGCATAAATCCACGCAGCCCAAAAACCTGAGTAAATTATAGTGTCTCTGATGCGATTTGACCACATTAATTGCAAAACCGTCGAGCCCTTAGCTATCATGTTCGCTCAGTCCTTCTGGACGGAGCCTACCGTCTCGGGTAGAATACTTGCAACACTATTCATAAAATATTCCTCCAAAATTTTTGAATTAAGGGATTTTTACGATGTCCAATTATCCTGGCAAAGGTAAAGTCGCGGTCGTAAAGACATCTCCGGAAACTATTCTGGAGGATATCGACAAGCTGATGAAGCTGGCAGGCGTTGAACAAGCCTTGCCGCACAATGTGACCACCGGACTGAAGATCAATATCTCCTGGCAGACCTGGTATCCTGCCTGTTCCTCGACACCCTGGCAAATTGAAGGGGTCATTAAAACGCTTAAATCCCTGGGTTACGACGACTTGATCGGTATTCACAATGACACGGTGGTCGTAGATACCAGCGTCGGCGAGACCAACAACAAACACAAATTCGTCACCGATCAATACGGCGTACCCTGCACCTATCTGTACCAGCAGCAGTTCGAGTGGATCGAATACAAGCCGAAGACTCCCTTCCTGGTACTCGATAAAGTCTATCCGGACGGCGTATTTATTCCGAAGATGTTGTTTGGCAAGAATATTGTCCATTTGCCTACTGTCAAAACACATGTGTTCACCACCATCACCGGGGCCATGAAGAATGCTTTTGGCGGACTGCTGCACCGCAACCGCCATTGGACTCATTCCGTCATCCATGAAACCCTGGTCGATTTACTCAGCATCCAGCAGCAAATTCATCCGGGCATCTTCGCCGTGATGGACGGCACCTTTGCCGGTGACGGCCCGGGTCCGCGCGCCATGCGGTGGCACGAGAAGAATATCCTGCTGGCGTCTGCCGACCAGGTCGCAATCGACGCCGTATCCGCCAAACTGCAAGGGTTTGACCCCATGGCGATCAAGTTCATCCGCCTGGCGCACGAACATGACCTGGGCATTGGCGACCCCAATCAAATTGAGATTGCGGGCTACGACATCGAGCAGGAACAGCCCTGGAAATTCGTCCAGGAAGATACCTTTGCCTCCAGAGGCCAGAAAATGATTTACCACGGCTGGCTAAAACCGCTGGAGACGCCGCTGCTGCAAACCCCCATTGTTGGTTGGAGCTATTTTGCCTCAAATTTTTACCATAATGTCTATTGGTATCCTTTTGTAGGACGTAAACGCGTTGAAGCCGCCTTGAAAACCCCCTGGGGGCAGCTGTTCGAAAAATATGGCGACGGAAAAGTGGTGATGCCAGGCATGGAACCCAAAACGGTCGTCCAGGCGGGTGTGGCAATTGGCGCAATCACCGCCATCCTCGCCATCGCGGTCGTTCTGCTCAATAAAAAGTCCAGTTCGTAAAATTCGCACCATTCACAACGCATCAAGGGAGAATATATGTTTAAAACGTTTGCTGAAGCCGCTGAATTCGTGCGGGAACATGAAGTACGCATGGTTGACCTCAAATTCAGCGACCTGTGGGGAAGGGGACATCATGTCACCATTTCAGCAAGGGAATTTACACCCTCACTCATGACGGAAGGGGTCGGCTTTGACGGATCGAGCGTTGGTTTTAAATCTGTCAAATCAGGCGATATGGTACTGGTTCCTGATTTGTCCACCGGTTTTGTGGATCCTTTCTGGGATTCACCCACCCTGGCATTCCTGTGCAACATCCTTGAAGCAGACACCAAAGAATTATTTACACGCGATCCGCGGGACATTGCCCGCCGCGCTGAAAAGTATTTAATTGACAGCAAGATCGCCGATGAATCAATCTGGGGCCCGGAATTGGAGTTCTACGTATTCGACAAGGTCGAATACGAAAATAACATACATACTGCCCGCTACAGCGTCGATTCGTCTGAAGCCAACTGGAACGGTGCCGCTGCCGGTCATGGGCACTATAACCCTGTTCACGGCGGTTATCACATCAATCCACCGCGCGACAATTTCTTCAATTTGCGTTCCGAGATGGTGGAAGTTCTGGAGGAGGTTGGCGTTCCGGTAAAGTACCACCATCATGAGGTTGGCGGGCCGGGTCAATGCGAGATTGAAACGCCCCTGATGGGTATTCTGACAGCCGCGGACGCCGCGATGATGATCAAGTATGTAACCCGCATGGTAGCCCACGAAGCCGGCTTCACCGTCACCTTTTTGCCCAAACCATTGTTCGGCGAGGCAGGCAGCGGCATGCATTTTCACCAGCTGCTGCGCAAAGGGGGAAAAAACACTTTCTACGACGCCGCCGGGCCGAATTTGCTCAGCCAGAATGCTCTGTACTATATCGGCGGGCTGTTGACTCACGCCCCCGCG
>DATBWK010000242.1:0-6108 GCA_036514835.1 Bellilinea sp. | reverse complement strand
CTCGGTCGCCTGGTCCATGTCCGCGAACTCGGTCAGCACCACCACCGCTTCCGGATGCCCTAACACGCGAAAAGCGCGTGCGCCTTTTGAGCTGTAGTGCTTGCGGATGGGCACAAATTCATCAAAAACCCGTTTCCATTTCATGAAATCTTCGACTGAAAATTGCGTGAGCACATAAGCCATGACCACACCTTCCTCCCGGGTAATCATCCAGCCTTCTGCTTTATTATAGAAACCGCCAGCACCAATTTCAATATACCAATTCGTAACTAGGCACTTGTGAAAGTCTTAACCAACCTTAATCTAAACAGGGTTGATTTTTCCTATGTGAAGCCTTATACTCTCTTTATTCCAGATAGATATACATAGAAATACATAGAAATGCATCCTTCTGTGAAGCATACTACATGGTTAAACCTGACTGAGGCTGCTAGAATACTGGGCGTGCACTTCACCACCCTGCGCCGCTGGGCCGACGCCGGTGAAATTGAGTATATTCGCACCCCAGGCGGCAAGCGGCGTTTTAAAACAGAAGCACTGGAGGCCTTTGTTGACCGCCGCCAACATGGACCTTCTGCAACCGGGTTGGTGTTGGCCAATCAGGCGCTGGAGCACGCCGAACGGCAGCACCTGGGCACTGACCGTTCCAGCATCCCCTGGATCGCGCGCATGACTGATTCGCAGCGCACCTACCTGCGCGGGACTGGCAGCCGGCTGATGGCGTTGATCATGCAGTATTCCTCCCGGGAAAGCGGCACTGAACTGTATCTGGAAGAAGGGCGTAAAATTTCCCGCGAGTACGGCGATATTTGCTTCCAGGTAGGCATGTCGATCGAAGAAGCGGTTGAGGCTTTCCTGATGTTCCGCCGCCCGATCCTCGAAGCGGTTCACGAGACCGGTGCCTTGAACGGCTTTGGCGACCCGGAGAGTGTGAGCATTTATCAAAAAACGATGACTTTTCTGGATGACATACTAACCGCCATGGTGGGGCAATATAACAGCCACCAACATTCCACCCAATCCTAAAGGTAGATATGCAGCTTATTCGTCAACCCGCCTATGATACAAAAGATCGTCCATTTATGGTGATCTGGGAGACCACCCAGGCCTGCGATCTGGCCTGCAAGCACTGCCGCGCCACGTCGCACCCCGAGCACGACCCAAACTCCCTGCGCCTGGAAGAAGGCAAGCGCCTGATCGAGCAAGTTCTGGAATTTGGCTCGCCCTACCCGATGTTCGTCATGACCGGCGGCGACCCGTTCAAGCGCGACGATATTTTCGAATTGACCAGTTATGCCGCTGAACACGGCCTGCCGGTGGCGCTCTCGCCATCGGGCACACCGCTGCTCAACCGCGAAAGCCTGGCGCGCATCAAGGACGCCGGCTGTAAGGCCATCTCCCTCAGCCTGGACGCCTCCACTGCCGCAGCCCATGATGCTTTCCGCGGTGTGCCTGGCTCCTATGAATGGACGGTGAACGGCTGGAAAATAGCCCGCGAACTTGGGCTCAAAATCCAGATCAATACCACCGTCACCCGCTACAACCTGTACGACCTGCCGGATATTTTCGGGCTGGTGCGTGACATTGGTGCCATGACCTGGAGTGTGTTCTTCCTGGTGCCCACTGGGCGCGGTTTACAAGCGGATGAAATCTCGCCGGATGAATACGAAGCGGTGATGCATTTCCTGTATGATGCCTCCAAATTCGTCAGCCTGAAAACTACCGAAGGTCACCATTACAAACGCGTCGTGCTGCAGCGGGCTTACCTGGAAGAGCACCACCTTCCGGTCTCGGATTATTTCCCGCTGAACGGCGCTTACACAAAACTGATGGAACGTTTGGCTGAAGTGGTCGCCTCCCGCCCAGACGCCCAGCCAGCCCGCAATCACATCCGGCGCACGCCCATGCACGTCAACGCCGCCGACGGCTTCGTTTTCGTGTCTTTGATGGGCGAAGTTTTCCCCAGCGGCTACCTGCCATTGAGCGGCGGCAATATTCGCCAAACTTCCTTGAAAGATATTTATCAGAACAGCCCGCTTTTCCAGAATTTACGCAATCAAAAAGATTTAAAAGGCCGCTGCGGGCAATGTGAATACAACCAGGTTTGCGGCGGTTCGCGCTCGCGCGCTTATGCCGTCTCCGGCGACTTTTTAGCCGAAGAACCCTATTGCGCCTATCAGCCTGGATCATTTCCATTTTCCGACAAAATCGAAGAGCTTATCCATTCCTGATGGTCGTTTTTGCATTTTGTGCTTGCGGGAATTGATGCAAAAGTTCTGCTGGTTTCATGTCTGGACTGGTTACTGCCGGAGGATCAATGGCTGAAAGATGGATAAGTTATTTTGCATTCCTTAAATTTACCGAGAATTATTGGCGAGCCTCCGAGGCTAAACGCGGAATAGTGCAAAGTGGGTTTTTACAATCCATTCAGCAATTGAACTCCGTATCATATCTCTATCAAGTATTCCCGCTCAGCAGCGAAACGGATGTTCTTTTTTGGACGTCAAAGCAATTAGATGAGAGCCACACTCTGGTTGATTTTTTTTCAGATCTGGCTCGAGCGCTAAATTCACAGAAATATTTCCTGCAACCCATCAAGGCCTGGTGGGGATTTACCCGTCCATCCGATTATGCGAAGGGGAAATCTGCGCAGGAAATTGATGTTTTAGATAGCGGGCGCAAAAAATTCCTGACCATCTACCCCTTTACGAAAACTGCCGAATGGTACCAATTGAAACGAGATTCCCGGCAAGGGATGATGAATGAGCATATCCGCATTGGGCACCAGTACCAGCAGATCAAGCAGCTGCTACTTTATTCAACCGGGTTACAGGATCAGGAATTTATCGTCGTTTACGAAATGGATGATTTGGTTGAGTTTTCCGCTCTTGTAAGCGAATTGCGTTCGTCCGATGCTCGCCGGTATACCCTCAGCGACATGCCCATCTATTCTGCAATATTTCATCCATTGCAAGAAACAATGGGATTGTTTAAATAAAAAACTATGCAACCAACAACTGCAATTTTACTGATGGCCTATGGCGGCCCGGATTCGCTGGACGACGTAGCCCCGTATTTAGCCGATATTCGACATGGGCGGCCCACATCTCCGGAGCTGATAAAAGAAATCGCCGCCCGCTACGCCGCAATCGGGGGCAAATCACCTCTGCTCGCGATCACCCGGCTCCAGGCAAAAAGGCTTGAAAAAGAACTAAATAATCAAGGGGACAGAAAATTTGAAGTATTTGTCGGGATGCGTCACTGGCATCCTTATATACGTGACGTGGTCGAAACCATACACTCGGCCAAAATTTTCAAGATTATCGCCTTATGCATGACCCCTTTTTCATCCAGGATGACAACCGGAGCTTATTTTGAAAAGCTGGAATCAGCCATAAAAGATATTTATTCCGGTGCCCAGCCAGAGGTTAATTATGTTGGCCCCTGGTTCAAGCATCCGAAATATATTCAGGCTTTAGCGCAAAATATCAAACAGGGCCTGGGCCGGTTCAATGGTTATCCACAGGCGCAGGTGCCCGTCGTATTCACCGCCCACAGCCTTCCCTCCGCTCTGGCCGAACAAGGCGACCCATATCATGAACAGTTCGCTGAACTGGCAAACAGGGTGGCCCGTGCAGCAGGACTCACGGAAGGACAGTGGACTGCGGGTTACCAAAGCGCTGGCGCTTCAGGGGAGCGTTGGCTGGGCCCCTCGCTAAAAGAAATGATCGCGCTTCTCGCCAAAAATGGGCATAAATCAGTTCTGATCGCCCCTATCGGTTTCCTTACAGACCACGTCGAAATCCTTTACGACGTTGATATCGAGGCAAAACAATACGCCAATCAGTTGGGCATTAAACTGGAGCGAACCCCGTCACTCAATACGGATAAAGAATTAATAAATGCATGGGCGCAAATGATTATCGAGGAGAAATTTTGTGGTTAATAATGAATCGGCAGGCAAACAGATCCAATGCATAGCCGTCATTGGGGGTGGCATCAGCGGATTGGCAGCTGCCTGGCAGCTTCAGCAGCTGGCCCGCACCCATAACTTACCAATGGAAATCCATCTGGTGGAAGCCGCTGATCGCCTGGGCGGAAAAATCATCACCGAGCAGCTGGACAGCCTTACGATCGAAGGCGGCCCGGATTGTTTCATACGACAAAAACCCTATGCTGCGGAATTGTCTGCTGCAGTCGGGTTGAAGGACGAACTGATTGACACCAACGACCATCAACGCAAGACATTCGTCGTCAACAAAGGCAAGCTGACTCCATTGCCCGACGGTGTAATGTTGATTGTGCCGACGCGCATTTTGCCTTTCGTCACCTCGCCGCTCATCTCCTGGCCAGGCAAAATTCGCATGGGGCTGGATTTATTCGTGCCGCCATTCAAAGGCGCAGACGATGAAAGCGTGGCGCACTTTGTAAAGCGCCGTTTGGGTACCGAGGCGCTGGAAAAGATTGCCGAACCACTGCTTTCCGGGATTCATGTTTCCGACCCGGAAACCCAATCGCTGCTGGCAACATTCCCGCGCTTCCGCAACCTGGAACAGAAAAACGGCAGTCTTATCAAGGGCATGCTGGTGGAGCGCAAACGCGGCGCCGCGGCCCGGAAGAACGGCCACAAACCGGATTCGATTTTCCAATCGCTGCGCGGCGGTATGGGGCAGCTAACCGAAACCCTCGGAGAAGCTCTGACGGACTGCACCTTGCACAAGGGGACGCGGGTCGAGCGCCTGGATCGGATGGACAGGCAGTATACCCTCACTCTGAGCAGCGGAGAGACCCTTCAAAGTGACGCTGTCATACTGGCCATTCCAGCCTTCGAGGCCGCATCGCTGCTGCGACCACTGAATCCCGCCGTCGCAGTGGACTTGGACCGCATCAACTATGTATCCACGGCAACCATCTCCATGGCTTTCCGAAAATCTGATATTACCAAACCTTTCATGGGTTTTGGCCTGGTTGTACCGCGCCAGGAAAAGCGGAAAATATCCGCCTGCACCTGGTCTTCGTTCAAGTTCAACCACCGGGCGCCAGATGATCTTTTATTGCTGCGGTGTTTTGTCGGCGGTCCTGGCAAAGAGGCTATGGTTGACTTAAGCGACGAAGAGCTGGTCCAAACTGCCCGTCAGGAATTGAAATCTTTGCTTGGTTTGGAAGCGGTCCCGGTCGTGACCCGTATTTATCGTTGGGTAAAAGCCAACCCGCAGTACGACCTGGGTCATCTGGAACGCGTGAGTCGCATTTTTACAGATGTTAAAACCCATCTGCCCGGAATTTTCCTCACCGGGAGTGCATATGAGGGAGTTGGTGTGCCGGATTGCGTCCGACAAGGCACCGAGACGGCAAAGAAAGTCTTCGCAAGCATCGATTTGGCTTTGGAGGAGAAATGAAAAAAATCATTGTATTGACTTTAATCGGAATGGTGCTGTTGAGCAGCTGCACCGCCCCGCAGCCAATGGCAAGCCCAACCCTGGCGTCGACAGACGTGGTTGAAAACACTGTCACGGCTGAACCATCTCCAACGGTTGAACCTGCGGCTGTGATTCCGCTAGGCGGCTCTGTTACCCGGGCGCTCACGTCCGAACCAACCAGCCTGGACCCGCACGGTCCGGTCGGTTCGGGTCAAAATGTCATTTTTCCATTCTTATTCGACACCCTGGTGTATCGTCAGGCAGATAATACTTACCACCCCTACCTGGCCGAAAGCTGGACGGTCGCGGATGACGGCCTTTCAGTGGAATATAAACTCAAGGCCGGCATCACCTTCCATGACGGCACGCCGCTCAACGCTAAAGCCGTGCAGTTCACCTTCCAGCGATTGATGGACCTTGGGGCAAAATCTCCGTTGGCCAGTGGTTTCGCCAGCGTGGTGGCGGTGGAAGCGCCGGACGACCAGACAGTTCGCGTGACCTTTACTCAGCCATCTTCGATCTTCTTCAGCACCATTTCCACCCCTTCCGCCGGAATCATCAGTCCGGATGCTGTGGCTGTAAGCGGCGAGAATTTCGGCCAGAACCCGGTAGGCAGCGGCCCGTTCAAATTTGATTCGTGGGCACCCGGCGAGGCTGTGACGCTGGTGCGTAATGAAGATTACACCTG
>DATBWK010000241.1:0-13604 GCA_036514835.1 Bellilinea sp. | reverse complement strand
CGGTTGGGCGGTTTTAGCCATGCAAGTTCTCCTCAGAGGATGCGGAAATAAATAATTTCATATGAAGTCATACGATGTTCAACAAATTAATTTTGCCATATTTAGTCGTAAAAGTCTACATTAAATGATAAGAGTTTCCTTAGATTATCCGCTGTAAACGAAAACCGGGAAATGCTCTCCGGATAATTTAAATCCAACTTTACGGTATAACGCAAGAGATGCGTAATTGTCATCCTGAGTATTAATCGTAATTTGCCATAATCGATCGGTGCGGCAGCGCTGCACCAGGTCGTGCAGCAAAGTTGTGCCGACCTTGCGGCCCTGCAGTCCAGGCATGACAGCCAGTCGGGCCAGGTGAGCGGCAAACATGTTGATGGTAGAGATCTGAAATCCAACTATCCCTTCGTCCCACTCGGCCACAGTGGCAATGCCTGCCTGTTCGTAAGATTGTTCCACCTGGTGGAGGGAATTTTGCCAGATCGGTTCAAAGGCTGCCTGGTCGATGGTAGCCACCACCGGCAGATCGTCCGGTTCCATTAAGCGAACGAATAAATCGGGGTTTGACGTAAGATTGGCCGATTCAAATTCAACTTCGCGTTCCAAACCCACGATATCCTGGTGATGCTCAAACCCGCTGCGCCGTAGGATGCTGGCATACCAATCACTGAGTGCCAATGATGGCAGAATAGTCCGGGTATCCAGTGCCGGATCTTCCAGGCAGCGGTTGAACAACTGTTCCCAGGCGTCAATGGGATTAACCCCGGCGGCACACGCGAATAATCGCACCCAGGCAATCCCAGGCGGATCGGCTGGGATTGCCAGTGCGGCTCCAATGAGGTTGTCTTGCTCCGCCAGCCAAAATGGCTGTTGCCCGAGCCACTCAAGCGGCGGCCGCCAATCGAGGTGGCGGTGCAAGCGCGGACTGGCCGTTAAAAAATTGGACAGGCGGGAGAGATCGGTTATTGTGGCCTGGCGTAAAACAAGTGTGGACCGCATAAGATCCTTGCCCAACCTTTAAAGCTGGTGATAAATTGTCAACGTGTTCCCATCATACGGTGAACAGTGCCCATCAACCGTTTGATCAGCGATTCGCGCCAGTTTAATTTCTTTTTCGATTGCAATGCAGCGTCCATGGCAAATAAAGAGTCAACTTGTTTCCCACGCTTCATCTGCAACACAGAAATCTCGCGCAGCACATAGGAACGCATCTCGTTATTGCCGGATTGTTTGAACAGATCTGCCGAAAGTTGATACTTTTCCAGGGCTTCATCAAACCGCTGCAGGTCAACTAAAGCTGCGGCAATATTCCCCAATGCTATCGCTTGCCGCTGCGGATCGAGCAATTCTGCAAATACCAATTCAGTCCCGACCGCCTGGGCTAATGCCTCGGGCGCATTGCCCGATTTCAATAACGCCACCGACAGGTTGTTGCGGGCTTCAGCATGGGCAGCCGGTTGCTCGGTTGGGTCAATTAATCCCTTTACCTGTACATAAATTCGCACTGCTTCCGGATAATTCTTGCGCTCGAAAGCCGCCTGTGCTGTCTGGTTAAGGGAATTGACCTTTGCAGATAACATCATCAAAATCGCCTGAATCGCTTCTAGTAGGTAATTTCGAGCAAGCCTTCGGCCACTCCGCGCAGTTTGTCGACTGACAAATCCGACAACCGCATGGCGAGCTGAAGGTATGGCAGGTTAACTGGTTCGCTGATAAACGATCGAACTTCCGCTGGAAGGTCCAAGATCGTTCGAACGGCGGCTTTGTCCGAGCGCCATTTGCCAATCATGCCGCGTTGATCAAACAAGTCTTCGTTGCGAATTGCCAGAATATCTGCCAGTAATTCCAGGTCAGGAATCGGGATGGCTTCCTGCCCCATCTCGTATTTTTGAATTTTATCGACAGGGATGTTGGTTTTTAGAGCCAGCTCTGAAACGGACAGGTTATGCGTTGTGCGCGCCATGCGCAGCCGCGTTCCTATGATGCGCTGCCGTAAATCCTTCAATTGAGTTGGCTGTTCGATGGGATCCTCAGGCGCTAAAGTGGACAATGTCTGGTTTCCCCAGAAGTGCTCCAATGGAACATCCAGGTAGAAAGCCAACGCCTCCAGTTGGGGTAAAGTCGGGGCAGCTTCACCAGCTTCAATTCGCTGGTACTCTTCAACAGACAACCCCATCGCTTTGGCGCATAAATCCACCTTGCGAGACCGGCTCAGACGGGCATCGTAAATCAATAATCCCAATTTTCGTGTTCGGACTCGGATTTGTTGTTGGTAGGTTGCCATTGGGTCCTTCCCCGGTCAATAAGTTCGATATGTTCTATTCAGAATTATAGCATCGACCGTTTTTATCGTTGAATCCAGTAAGGTTGATTACCGTGACCGTCGTTCCTGGTGTGCCAGCATGACGCCAATATTCGCCCCAAATACTTCCGGACCCAGTCTGAAGCCCGCTGCTTCGATCCTTGGATAGAATAATGGCCGAATTCCGGTGGGTTTGAGTTCCCCTATGACCATGCCATTTTCACCAACGCCGGATTGTTGGAACTTAAAAATATCGGTCATAACCACTGTATCGCCTTCCATCCCGCAAATTTCGGTAATGGAGGTGATCTTGCGCGAACCATCCTTCAGACGCGATTGTTGAATAATCAAGTCCACCGCTGCCGAGGCCTGCTCTCGAATGACACGCAGCGGCAAGTCCATGCCAGACATCAGCACCAGCGTCTCGAGGCGCGACAGAGCGTCGCGTGGCGAGTTGGCATGTAAGGTGGTTAGCGATCCGTCGTGACCGGTATTCATAGCCTGCAACATATCCAGGGCTTCGCCGCCGCGCACCTCGCCGACCACAATCCGGTCGGGGCGCATACGCAGCGAGTTGCGGACCAAATCGCGAATGGTCACCGCACCCTTGCCATCGGAATTGGGGGTTTTGGTCTCCATGCGAACGACGTGATCCTGCTGCAGTTTTAATTCTGCCGCATCCTCAATGGTGACAATCCGCTCGGTTGGGCTAATGAAGCTGGAGAGGATATTGAGCAGTGTTGTTTTACCGGAGCCAGTGCCGCCGGAAATGATGATGTTCAAGCGCGACAGCACGCAGATCCGCATGAACTCAGCCATGTTTTCCGTAACTGTTCCAAGATTGATATACTGCTCCATCGTCAGCTTATCTTTTTGGAACTTACGAATGGTAATCGTTGGACCGTCAATCGCTACTGGTGGGATTACGGCATTAACGCGCGATCCGTCTGGCAAGCGGGCATCGACGGTTGGGCTGTCGGCATCGATACGGCGTCCCAGCGGCATAATGATCTTGTCAATCATGCGCAATACAGCATCATCATTTGGAAAGGTGATGTCGGTTCGGATGATTTTACCTTTGCGTTCGATATACACTTTTTCGTGCCCGTTAACCATGACTTCGGAGATATCCGGGTCGTCCAGCAGCGGCTGCAATGGGCCAAACCCTAGCAGTTCATCCAGGATTTCGCGCGTGACCTGATCCTTAAGCGGGGTCGGGAAGTTGTACTTAAGCTCAGTAAAGGCCTTCTGAATCATCAGGATGATCGCGCCTTTGCGATCATCACCCAGTGGAGTACTCTCCAAGTCGCGGGAGATTGTTCCAAGCAGATGAGATTTCAAATTCTGCAGGTTAATGGCTCTAGGTTGCGAAGGTAAAGGTGTTGCCATTAATACTCCCTCAGCGCATTATCTAAATCGTCTTCAGGGATGACCCAGATGATTTGATTGCGGTTGACTGCCATGAAATTTGTTTTGAATAATTGGGTCGTGCCAGTCGGCTCGAAAACCTCAGCATCCGTCACCGCGAGAAATTGAACCGCAGCATCCAGTTCATCCTTCAAGCGTTCGCCAATTCGCACATGCATATTTCCATGAATACGGTGAAAAGCAGTCTGCAAAATGACCTTAATTGTGGACTTGGTAATCACCTGTGTATAAATTTTCCCCTTGTCTTCAAAAGTCTCTAACATCTAGGTTTACAATCCTTTCTCATCGGGTGTTGAGCCGTCAGAAGCGGGCATCATATACCCCAGGCCAGATCGGGTCACAATATGTTGCGGGTTGTGCGGGTCGTCCTCCAGCTTCTGGCGCAGCCGGGCGATTGACACCCATAGAATTTCTTTATCTTCCCGGTAGGACTCGCCCCATACCGCCGTGAGCAATTCTTCGGCCGACAAAATACGCCCGGCGTGCTGCGCAAATTGGATTAACAACCGGTACTCCGTAGCTGATAGATAGACAGGATGCTCGCTCTTCCAGACTTCAGCCCGGGCAAAATCAATCCGCAAATTCATGTGAGAAAAGTAACGTCTGTGAATAATCTGTTGGGTGGTCTTCGCGCGGCGTAAAACAGCACGTACGCGTGCCACCAGTTCTGTTGCCGAGAAGGGTTTGAGCACGTAATCATCGGCGCCAACATTAAGACCGTGAACCCGGTCTTGCTCCTCACCGCGCGCCGTAAGCATGATGACGGGCACATCCGAAAACTGCCGAATCCGTTCACAGGTCTCGAATCCATCCAATTTCGGCATGGCAACGTCCAAAATTACCAGGTCCGGGTGCCGGCTGGAGACCATCTCGAGCGCCTCTTCGCCATCCTTGGCAGCACTGACCTCATACCCCTCGGTCTCCAAATTTACTTTGAGCAAGTGGCGATAGAGCTGCTCATCATCAACGACCAAAATTCGCGCACTCATGTTCGGATCCCTCCTAAGGAAATTCAAAAATTACAGCCGGTCGGGCAAGAAGATGCGGAAGGTACTGCCTTCCCCGACTCGGGAAATGAGTTCGATATTACCGTTATGGGCCTGGACGATCTGCTTGCAGATAAACAACCCCAAACCGGACCCATGGACACTGGAACCCGATTCTGGAATGCGGAAAAAGCGGTCGAATATTTTTGTTTGATATTTTTCCTGGATGCCAGGACCTTTATCGCAGACATCAATGGAGACGCCGTTCTGCACACCAGAAATTATGACCTTTACCGGCGAGTCTGGTGCGTACTTTACTGCGTTATTGATCAGATTTTCCAGAATTTGTGCCAATCGGCGCGGATCGGCCTGTATATTCTTGATTGGTTCTTCCACTTCCGAATCAATCACCAACGCCGGGTGGTGCAGCCGAGACCTTAGAACCACATCTTTAATCAAGGCATCCAGGCGTACCACCTGGAAATCCATGACGATTTGGCCGGATTGCAACTTGGCTGAATCTAACAAGTTGCTCAACAAATCCTGCAGCCGGTCGGTTTCCTGGTCAATGATGGTCAGGAATTCCTGCTTGGTCTGCTCGTCCCAATTGGCATCGGTGCGCAGTAAGGTGGTGGTGTAGCCCTTTATAAAACCTAGCGGGGTGCGCAGCTCGTGTGAAAGCGTGGAAATAAAATCTTCCTGTACCTGAAAGGTACGGTATTGGAATTCCAGCCGTCGGTTCTCACTTTTCAAATTTTCGCGGGCAACCACCACTGCCAGTTGGTCAGCCAGATATTCGGCAAAAGCAATCTGATCAGGCGTGTATTGCGGGCTGCCAAAGCGGATGAAAATGATAGCTCCCAAAGTCTCCGTTTGGGTAATGAGCGGCACGCCGAGTGTATGCGGACGGCGAAGACGATCGGTCTCGATGGGTTCCTGCGGTTCCTGTAGAATGGATTGGCGGCTCTCGATTACCTGGCTGCCAATGATCTCACCCCAGGCCACATCTGCCTCAGCTGACTTGCCGCGGCCGGTGGCGCGGGCGTAGGCGACATCCAGATTAAGCGTCATCGGGTCCACCAGGAAAACGACCACATTGTCGAAAATGAAATATGGACGGATTACTGGCACCAACGAATCCATTGCGCCGTGCAGATCGTCAACACCGCCCAATATTTTATTAATCAAATACAGGAAGTGGGTGTCAACGGGAGGAAAAACTCTGGTAGGTGGCGGAAGTGTGGTCATCGGTTGTTACCTTCCAATACTTTCTTCAGTTCGAACGAAAACTGACTGCCTCTGCCTAGCTCGGATATGACCTGGATGCTCGAATCATGTGCCTCGATAATCTTTTGCGCCAATGAAAGCCCAAGCCCGGTGCCGCCGTATTTTCGGGTTGACGAGCTGTCCAGTTGGTGGAACGGTACAAATATCTCCCGTAGTCGGTTGGGAGGAATTCCAATACCGCTATCGCTGACCTTGACGGTCACATGCAGGTCATCCGGCACCAGCTCCAAGGTGATGACGCCGCCGGATTGGGTGAATTTCACTGCATTGTCGATGAATTGGTAGACCACCCAGCCAATCTTTTCCCGGTCAGCATAGACTAGCGAGCCGTCCTCAAGCGCTGACCATCTGAGTTGCAACTTTTGATCCTGCGCCTTAGGCAGCATCTGTTCGAACACCTCGGCCCCTAACGTGTTTAAATCAACCGCATCCAGCACAACCGGCATTTCGGCTTTTTCTGAGGTAGCAAACAGGATCAAATCTTCTATCAGACGCCCAAGCCGGTCAGCTGCCTTATCCATGGTTTCAAGGGAGTCTTTTTGGGCTTGGGTTAACGGTCCCAAATCGCCAGACTGCACCAGTTCAAGGTAACCTTTCAAGTGTGTGAGCGGGGTGCGCAATTCATGCGAAATGTTCGCCAGAAAATTGCTTTTAAGCTGATTTAACTCAGAGAGGCGGATCAGCGCCTTTTCAAGCTCGTTGGTGCGCTGCTGCACCCGCAGTTCAAGTTGACGGTTATTTTCTTTAAGCGCAAACCGCAGCTGGAGGACCTGTTCGGTAATTGCCTGGTCGAGTACGGGGCGTTCCAGAATGCCCAGATCGACCAGCAGTTGACCTAGTAGCGGCGCAGAACCCTGGGTCTTGCGAATCACGGATTGTTCCTGCAGTGCGGTGGTTAACTGTTCAGGCGTGATTAATCCGCGCTCGATCAGGTAGTCGCCCAGGCGCGGTACAAGAACTTCAGGGGTTAGTAGTTGACTGTTTTCCATATAATGTTGGGGGTGTCAAACGCCAAAAACCCATTCGCCGTTTACCATCACGCGTTCAGGCTGCAAGTCGTACAGGGTAGCCGGGTCAGATGTGAATGGATCTGTTGGTAATACAACCAGGTCAGCCAGGTAACCAGGGGCCAGCCGTCCTAACCGGTTTTCCCAACCAGCAGCGTAAGCCGGGTGGAGGGTATAACTTTCCAGCGCCTGGAGCAGGCTGATACGTTCCTGGGGGTTCCAACCGTCCGCGGAGGGGTAACCGGAATGCCGCTGCCGAGTGACTGCTGCATGGAGTCCCCAGAATGGGTTGGGCGATTCGACTGGTGCATCGGAACCAAACACCAAACGGGTTCGGTTTGCCAGCAACGTGTTGAAAGCATAGGCGTAGCGAGACCTTGCGCCCCAATGGCGGTCGGCGGTGTCCATATCGGAGGTGGTGTGGATCGGTTGCATGGAGGCTATGATGTCATGGTCTGCCAGTAAGCGCAGATGATCCGGATGCAGTACCTGAACGTGCTCAATGCGGTGCCGCAAATGCGGTCTTCCCGCTCCCTTTTCCAAATCCCTGAGTTGCATGTAGGCTTTGAGCACTTCGTGGTTGGCGCGGTCGCCGATGGCATGCGTTGCAAGACTTATGCCGCTTTGCGCAGCCAGCTGACCGTGCTCCAGTATTTGTTCAGCATCCAGGAATAACAAGCCGGAATTTTCCGTTTCATTTTCGTAAAGCTGCAGCATGGCAGCAGTTTGCGGACCGAGGGCGCCGTCGGCAAATAATTTGACCGATCCAATACGTAGGAATGTACTCCCGAAACCAGATCGTAACCCAAGGTCAACGGCATCGGCCAATTTTTCCAATGGAATGCTTTTGACCGTTCGCAATTTAAGGCTTCCAGACGCATCCAGCATCTGCAAAGCTTGAAAACAGGTGCGCCCGTCAAAATCGTGCACACCGGTCAATCCCATTGCCCACAGGATCGGCTGGGCAGCTTTGATGCCTGCCGCCACTTTATCCGCGTTGGCTGCTGGAATCACAGCCTCCACCAATCCCATCGCTTCTTCAAACAAAATGCCGGTAGGATTGCCAGCTGCGTCACGTTGGATGACCCCTCCGGAAGGATCTGAGGTGCTGCTGTTGATGCCAGCCAAACGCAGGGCAACAGAGTTTGCCCAGCTGGAATGCAGTGATTTGGACGTCAGATAAACCGGTTTATCAGCGGAGAACGAATCCAGCATGGCCGCCGTTCCAAAACTTTCCGGCCAGTCGTTCTGGTTCCAACCGTGTCCACGAACCCATTGACCGGGTAGAGTTTCCTTCGCTGCGGCGGCGACTCGTCGCAGACATTCAGCCAACGTTCCGGTCTCGCAATCAACATATTTCAACCCGAGCGAAAAGTGCTGCAAAT
This sequence comes from Bellilinea sp., assembly GCA_036514835.1. Taxonomy (GTDB): domain Bacteria; phylum Chloroflexota; class Anaerolineae; order Anaerolineales; family Anaerolineaceae; genus Bellilinea. Next base: position 5,212 of record DATBWK010000241.1, on the reverse strand, counting down.
GCAGGTGAGAATCCGTCAAACCTGGCCAGACTGTGCTGCCGTGTAGATCGACAATTTGCGTGTTGCGTGAAGCCAGAGATAGCACGTCCTCTTGCCGGCCGACAGCCGTGATTTTGCCGTCCGAAATGGCGATGGCAGAAGCTTTTGGTTGGTTATCCCAGAGCGTTGTGGCGTTAATGTTGTGCAGAATGAGCATGGTCAGTCCCGCAAGATTTGAGAGATGAGTCCGTCGAGTTCTTCATCGGAGTAATAATGGATTACCAAAGTACCGCCTTTTTTCCCATGCCGCAGGGTTACCCGTGTCCCCAGACTATCGCGCAGACGAGCCTCCAAGGCCTGAATTTCTGGGGCAGTTTCCTGGCGTTTGACCGGTGCCGCCCGCTCGCCGCTGTAACGGCGCACCAATTCTTCGGTTTGGCGCACGCTCAAATCGTTGGCCAGCACATTCTGCAAAACGGCTGCCTGAGCCTGAGGTGTGGCCAAACCAAGCAGGGCGCGGGCATGACCTTCACTTATCTTTATTTCCACCAGTGCAATGCGCACCGCGTCTGGCAAGCGCAGCAGCCGCAGCGTGTTGGTTACCGCTGCGCGGCTTTTACCTACGCGCTCGGCGATCTCGTCATGCGACAGTTTAAATTCTTCTGCCAGTTGACGGTAGGCTTCGGCGGTGTCCAGTGGCGCCAGGTCGGCGCGCTGCAGGTTTTCGATCAACGCCATTTCCAGGCGCTGTTGATCGGTCGCCTGGCGGACAATCACCGGGACAGTATTCAAGCCAACCAATCGCGAAGCGCGCCAACGACGTTCACCGGCGATCAGCACGTACTGATCCGGGGTATCGCCCAGGCTCACAATCAACGGCTGCAGAATACCGTGTTCACGGATCGAGGCGGCTAATTCCGTCAGGCTTTCCTGTTCCATAGCCTGCCGCGGCTGTGACGGGTTGGGCAAAATCTGGTCAATTCCCACATACAACGGACCACTAACAGGCGCACTGCTTTCCCCGTCGGTCCCGCTCGGGATTAATGCCTCCAGCCCTTTGCCCAAACCGCTTTTTCTTGCCATTTTTATCCGCCTTCTTGATCCATAACCGGGATATGTACGCCGTCGCCTTCCAATATTTCCCGCGCCAGAGTGGCATAAGCTATAGCCGCTGACGATTCAGGCGCAAATGCAGAAATTGGCATACCGAACGAAGGAGCCTCAGCCAGCCGGACGCTGCGTGGAATAATCGTCTGGAAGACCTGGCTTGGGAAGAATTTACGCACCTCATTGACCACGTCCATCGACAGGCGCGTGCGACTGTCAAACATGGTCATCACCACCCCGCGGATTGTCAAATCGGGAAAAAGGGAGGTGCGTACCCGTTGAATGGTCTGCGTCAGTTGCCCCAATCCTTCGAGTGCCAGATATTCACACTGTACCGGGATCACAACCCCGTTTTTGGCAGCTGCCAACCCATTGACTGTCAATAAGGATAATGATGGAGGGCAATCTATCAATACATAATCGTACCGACCCGCTGCACCGTCAAGTGCAATCGCCAGGCGGTGTTCGCGCTGTTCCAATTCGATCAGTTCAATCTCCGCTCCGGCTAAGGCCGGAGACGATGGCAGGACGGATAATTTATAGGTCGGGTTGTGCAATATGGTAGGACCAACCGGCTGACCGCCGATCAGAACCTCATACATTCCGGATTTGACTGTGCGTTTGTCGATACCTAATGATGAGGTGGCGTTAGCCTGCGGATCCAGATCAACCAACAGTACCCGCTGGCCTAGTTGCCCGAGGAATGCTCCCAGGGATATTGCTGACGTTGTCTTTCCGACCCCGCCTTTTTGGTTGACAAACGCATATATTTTGGTCATAAATTCCAGATTACGGGAGAATTGTAATTAAACCAGCTTTCACTTCGTCTTCGGTGGGAATTCCCTCGACTCCGCGTCGGGTTACGCTGACGGAAGCCAGTTGAGTCGCAAAACGGGCAGCTTCCCAGGGATCGCGGGTTTGCTGCATACGCGAAAAAAAGGCGGCTGCAAAAATATCACCAGCACCAACCGGGTCAACTTCTTCCATGGGTGTAGGCCGGAAATAGCGCACATCGCCATTCCAGTACAACCGGGCTCCAGCCGAACTTTCGGTGACCACCAGTACACGGATGGAAGAAACCATCTCTTCGATGACACTTTCATCCCCCCGTACATCTTCCACACTAAAGACCACAGCTTGCGCTGATTCTAGCACGTAGCGCGCTTCCGGCCAGTCGGTGTAATGCACCAACCCTTCAGCGTTGAAGCTGCGCATCCATCCCTGCGGAGTCAATCCCACCAGTGAATTGGGGAAAGCGCGCGCAAGTTTCGGGTCAACTTCCTGCATGATCGGGCCAAGGTGCACAATCGGAGTGTTGCGCCAGATTTCCGGTACTGCCGATAGATCCAACCAGGCTGCCGGGTGATAGGCGTATTGGATACGTCCCGCAGGCGTATATATGTTCTTAAAGGTGGTCGTGGTATCGGAAATCACCGAATGAACCTGAATGCCCGGTCGCTGCGGCAGTTCCAGGTCTGACCCAATAGAAGTGACGATGCCTACTTTTAATCCCAGAGACGCCGCGGTCAACGCAGCATAAGTAGCAGTCCCACCAAGGGAATAACCCGTTGGTGTGATGTCCTTGGTAATGTGTCCTATCAATAAATAATCAACAGGTTCTAATGCAGAAGTCTTTAACATAAAGCCATAAAACCTTTAGCGCCGAGGTTTTTACGCCTCTGGCAGTGGAGTATCAGGTTGTGATTTTTCTTCCCCGGAGTGCGGGATCATAATCCATTCAGCGTCCGACCCTTCGGCTTCATCGGAATCACCCTGTGGAGCTGACTCATCCACCGGCAGGTCGGGGAAGGCATCCGCCGAAACTACATTTTCCAATCGAACGCCGGGCACGGTTGTGGCGCAATAGGGGCACAGGTTCCACGGCAGATCCATCAGTCGGCTGCAATTTGGACAACGTTTCTTGAGGAGTGTGTGGCAGGATGGGCAGACCATCCAATCCGGCTGTATACGCCGGTTGCACCCCGGGCACAACGCGGCATCTTCAATGTTCTGCAGCAGCGCTTCTTCTTCCAGCGTGCGCTGATACTCGTCTTCCAGGGTTGAAGAAGGACGTAAAATCAGATAGATCAGGAAGCCGGGCAGGAACAATATCAACACGATCAGCATTGCCAGGATGCGGGTAAGGGGGTCTCGCGCCCGCTTGCGGATATCGCGGAATGTCCAGATGATCAGGCTCAACCAGAGGGCAGCAACAAACCCCGCTGCGATGGCGGTTACGACCAGGGTTATGTCACCGAGCGAGGTTGATCCCAAATTCATGCCGACTCCATTGCGAGAATTATAGCATGGTTACCCGGCAGCAGCTTTTCAAAGACCTTGCGCCTTGCGCAGATTGGCCGCCTTTGCTATAGTTTTCCCGTAATCCTATCCCCCGCATGGATGACCCTCATGGAGACCCCAGGATGAAAGAATCACCTGCATCGTACCGAATATCTGACCTGGCTGCGACAGACCGCCCGCGTGAAAGGTTGGCGGATGTTGGCCCTGAGAATTTGAAAACCGAAGAACTTCTCGCAATTCTGCTGCGGGTGGGCGTCAGCGGGGAAAATGCGGTACAGATGGGGCAGCGCCTGCTGCTCGATATGAAGGGCTTGAACGGTCTGCAAAAGGCGACCTTTTTTGAATTGGCGCAACAACACGGCCTGGGTACTGCCAAAGCTGCTCAGATCAAAGCTGCCATTGAACTGGGACGCCGCCTGGTACTCGAAAATCCAGACCAGCCGGTGTACTTGAACAATCCACAGGCTGCCGCGGAGGTGGTTAAGTTCGAGATGGCAGCTTTCACCCAGGAGCACTTATGGGTGCTGCTGGCGGATACCCGCAACCGCTGGATTTCGACTGAAAAGATTTATAAAGGTTCGCTCAATGCCTCGACCGTGCGCATTGGCGAACTTTTTAAGCCCGCGATTTTACGCAATGCGGCTTCGATCCTGCTGGTACATAATCACCCCAGCGGCGATCCGTCCCCTTCGCCGGAAGATATCGCCCTTACCCGCGCCGTTGTGCAGGTTGGCAAGCTTTTAGACATCGAGGTGCTTGATCACATCGTTATCGGCACCCACCAAAATTATGTTTCCTTCAAGCAGCGTGGTCTGGGGTTTGGCTAGACCCGTTTAGCGTCCGCGGCCTTCCAGATGGAATCGATGCAGGATGCGATGGGCAATTGGCGCCAGGATGATTCCCGCCACCAAAATGACCACGATACCGCAATAAAGCGCATACAATCCGGCAAACAACTTGCCGCCGTCACTCTGCGGGGGATTTACCGGCCCCATCCCGCCCAATAACATGGCTGAATTTAGGAAAGCATCCATCCAGCTTAATTCTTCCAGTACCCGGTAACCGACCATCCCGATCAAGAGTGACGTGGCAATGATGGTTAATGCGAATATGCCGCTGTTGACCAGCCGCCGCACAAATTGATTCACCGGAATCAATGGTTGAGATCGGTGTTCGTACTCGGGGAGGATATTCTTCATGGGGTGCCTATAAAATCTTAGCTAAATTATATACATTTCGGGCGTAATGAATGATTTATTGACAAAAAATTCGGTTCAGTATATACTTTCGCTCGCCGGCGAGGTAGCTCAGTGGTAGAGCAGGGGACTCATAAGCCCTTGGTCGTGAGTTCAACCCTCACCCTCGCCACTAACCATAAGACCCCTGTAATAGGGGTCTTTGTGAGCTTAAGCATGATCTGGCCTGGGTATCGGCATACTCCCCAGCAGGTCGTCTCTATGGGCACTGATCCAGGTTCTGGATAGCTTCCTGGATCTGGAGAACGCGGTTGCCGGGATCGGGGTGAGTGCTGAAGAATTCGGGGGGGCGCTCTCCCTGGCTGAGTGAATCCAGGAGCTGCATGACTTTGACCATGTCCTGGGGGTCATAGCCGCTATCGTTCATGAAGCAAACGCCCAGCCAATCGGCATCGATTTCGTCCTCTCGACTGTATTTCATGGAGATCAGTTGGCCGACGACGGCGGCGATTTGCGATGCAGCAATACAACCATTGGGACTGTTGGGGTCGCAGGCAGCGATGACGGCGGCTCCGGTGAGCCCGGCGGTAAGCTGGGCTTTTGCAATTTGCTCGGCGGAGTGGCGGGCG
>DATBWK010000240.1:0-6058 GCA_036514835.1 Bellilinea sp. | reverse complement strand
CAGTGGTGCGCGCCAGGCAAGCCGCCGGTGCCAATTTCGACCGCGGTTGCGCCGTAGGACAAGATTTTGTCCAAAGCCTGTTCAAATGGCAAGTTCTGAAAAATGACCGAAAAGACGCCAATTCTCATCGAAAACTCCTCTTAATGGATGGTTCAAACCGGTTGACTAACCGGCTGCGATACTTTTATTCCGCGACCTCAACCCAGCATTTTTGCTCGGCGGAACGTTTGATGGCTTCACACAGCAGCATCTCATGGTGCCCGTCCGCGAAGGTGGCGAATTTTCCGTCCTCGGGCAGCTTGCCGCAGGCAATGGCGCCGTAGAATTGCCGGAATACCTGCATGAAGGTGTCTGGATACCCTTCGGCATGCCCGCCGGGGAAGCCGGTCAGTGCTCGGGAAGAATCGTGGAACAGGCCGGGGTCCTTGACAAGGATCTGGTTAGGCTGATCGCGGTAGCCGATCCACAAGGCATTCGGATCTTCCTGCTCCCAATGGAACGCCGATTTGGAACCACAGATTTCGAACCACAGGAAATTCTTGCGTCCGGCGGAGACCTGCGACAGGCTGACGTTGCCAAGCGCGCCGTTTTCGAAGCGGAACAGAATCACCGCCACATCTTCAGTATGGATGGCGACTTCGTGGATGGATAGATTTTTTTCAATCTTGCCCGCGAAAGTTTCAACTTCGCCGAGGGGCTGTAGACGGGTCTGGTTAATGGTGGAAAAATCTGCCATGACGGCGGTGATTTTCAAACCGGTCAGGTACGTGACCAGGTCCATCCAGTGCGTGCCGATGTCTGCCACTACCCGCAGGTCACCGCCCTGTTCTGGTTCCAGGCGCCAGTTCCAATCCGATTTTAGATACAGCCAATCTTGCAGGTAGCCGCCAGTGATCAGATAAGGCTGGCCCAGGTCGCCGGCGGCAACGCGGGCGCGCGCCTCCTGGCAAATGGGGTAAAAACGCAGGTTATAGTTTACCGCCGTGATCAAGCCTTTTTCCCGGGCTAACTCAGCCAATTCACCCGATTCTGCCGGCGTCATCGCCAGCGGTTTTTCGCACAGCACATGTTTCCCGGCGATCAAGGCGGCTTTGGCTTGGCGGTAGTGCAGGTTATTGGGTGTGCACAGATGGACGGCTTTAATGGCGGGATCGGCCAGAGTTTCGTCAAGGTTCATGTACCATTTGGGAATCCCGAGGTCGGCAGCGCCTTTTTGGGCTTCCGCCGCGTCGATTCCTGCCACGCCGTGAACTTCAATCCCCAGGCGGCGCAGCGCCTGGATATGCGTGCGTCCCATGAATCCCAGGCCAATCACCGCTACTTTTATTGGTTCCATACACCCTCCCAAACCCGGCGGCGCGAACCGCGAAAATTAGATCAGCTTGCTTAAATGCTCAAAACTACGGATGGCATCCGGCACGGTGCCGCATTCGACGCTGAATACAATGTCATTCGGACATTTTTTGACCGTGTCGATAACCCGTTTCCAATCCACCACCCCGTCACCGCAGGCGCAGCCCACCGGCGTGCCGGTTACCTTGCCGCGTTCCTCGCCGCTTTGCGAGAAGCTGATGTCCTTGGCATGCAAATGCACCAGGCGGTCATTCACATGTTCGAGCCATTCGTAGGTGTCGGTCGTGCCAGCCAGGTAGCTGTTGCCGGTGTCATAGTTGATGCCAATGGCCGGAGACTTGACCAGGTTATAGATGCTGTCCAATCCTTCCAGCGACTTGCTGTACTGCTGGTGCGGTTCCAACCCGATCTTGATGCCGTAGCGCTCGGCAACCATGGCGGCTTCTTTCAGGGTGTAAGTCATTAATGTGAAGTCCATCTCGCGGGTGGTCCACTCAGGTTTGGGACCTTCGTCTGTGTTGACCACCGGCGCGCCGGCGTCAGAAGCCCAGCGGATGGCTTGCTTGAGGTACTCGACTGAAATCTCCGGCTTGCATAGCGGGGTGTGCGAGGAAAGACCGGACATCTTGATATTGTGTTTCTCGCACAGATCCCGCGCCCAGCGCGGATCGTCGAACATGGATACGCTGTGAAAATAGCGGGCTTCACTTAACAGCTCGCGGCCCCAGTGCACCATGGGTTCGATATACTCATAGCCGATTTCAGCGGCTTTTTCGACGCCCCAGGCAAACGGTTTGTCGTGGTGCCGCACAAATTCCATATTTACACCGAGAAAAATTTTACCCATCGTGTTCTCCTCTGCTGCAAGGTTTATTTTTTGGCTGCCATGCGCGTATTGGCATCGGCAACGATTTCACGCACAAAGCCCAGGCTTTTTTCGATCATCGGGCCGCCCTGGCCTTCACATTCCAGGCTGATGACGCCGTCGTAATGGATATCCACCAGGATATCGATGCATTTTTTGATATTGTCGCGGTTCACACCGTCGCCGATGGCGCACTGGCTGACGGCGATGCCAGTCAGCTCGCCGCGCAGGGCGGCTGCCAACGTATCGCTGACATCCTTAACATGCACATGGCTGACTTTGTCTTTGAATTGGTTCAAAAAAGCCACTGGATCCTGCCCGGCAATAAATGTGTTGCCGGTATCCATGTTCATGCGCAGGTAGGGGCTGTCCACAAAGGCTAGCATTTGTTCCATGAACTCAGGTTTGGTGGTGTAAAAACCATGAGGTTCGATATCTATGATCATTTTGTAGCGCTCTGCCACCTCGACGATCTGACCGTAGGAGCGCTTCATACTCTCCATGGCCTGATCGTGGGTCAACCCCTTGGGGGCAAAACGGTCGTCGGTGGTGTCGATATGATCGCAACCCGCCAGGTACGCCCAGCGGATGGTCCGGAGGGCATACTCGACGCCCAGCGTGGCACCCTCCGGCTTGGAGAGCGGGAAGGCGGCGTCGATCTGCGAGAAACGCACACCGTAGTTCTCCGCGGTGCGGCGCCACAATTCGGGGTCTTCCCAACTGGCGACATGCGGTTGATATCCCAGTCCGTGGATCCAACTGACGCCGTCCACCATACCGCATTCGATCCAATGTACGTCATTTTTTTGCGCCCATTGCAGGCTCTGCTCAAAACTCCAATAACTGCTATTGAAGGCGTCTGTATGAAATCCGATCTCGATCATGGATATCGAACCCCTTTCATGGAATGGGTTTTATGTTGAAAGTAGAGCCCGCCCGAAATTCGAGCGGGCTCTAAATCTAAATCAACTTCAAGCTGGCTTACTTGTACAGCTTGTCGTATTTGGAAACGTCAACGTTAATCCAGGCATCCGGATAGTTTTTCATGTCCTCGCAACCGCACATGGTGTAGTGCAGCGGGGGCATGTTCGGCTGAGCGAATTGCTCCAAATTGGCCTGGGTGACATCCACCTGGGGCAGAACCCAGCGATGCTGGACAGTCTCGCCCTTGAGGAACATCAGGGAGGCCAGGATGGCGGTGCGCCACTGGTAGGTTGGGAAGGTGGGGGCGATGGCAGTCAGACCTTTTTCTTTCCAGAAATTCAGGTAGTCGTTCTGATCTTCGCCGACCATAACCTTCGGGTAGTCCGCGCCGGCATCTTCAAAGGCTTCCAGAATGGTGACAGCGGTACCGCCGGCATCCATCCAGACCGCGTCGATCTGGCCGTATTTGGCCAGATAGTCGGTGACCACGGTGTTGGCTTTGAAGGAGTCGTAGGCCACGAACTCAACGCCGATGACGTTCAACTGGGGATTCTGCTCGAAAATCTTGCGGGCAGCACCCCAGCGTTGCTCAAGCACATCTACGCCAGGCAGAATGCGGAAGGCGAGTACATTGCCTCCTTCCGGCAGGTTGTCAACGATAAACTGAGCGCCAGAGATACCGAAGGCATAACCGCCAATGGTCTTTTCGAAGATGACTGGGCAGTCGGTGAGGACGCCGCGGTCGAAGACCACAACCGGCAGAACTTCGCAGGCTTTTTCAACAACCGGGGTGAGGGCTTCACTGGTGTTGGGGGAGACGATGAGCAGGTCGCATTTATCGGGAGTGTTGATTAAATCTTCGATGTCGGCAATCTGTTTCTCATCGCTACCATTGGCATCAAAGTGGTAGAAGTTGTTGATTTCGCCAGCTTCCTGGAGCTCGAGGACCTGTTCGCCCATATCCGTATAACCGACAACACGCCAGGGGTTATTAACGCCTGCATTGGAGAAGCAGAGGTTATAGGGGCCTTCTTTTTTGGTGTATTGCGAGTATTTGGAGATGTCGGTAGGATCATCGATGAGGTACTGCAGATAGACTGGGGCTTCTGGATTCAGAGGCTTATTTTCCATCAAAGCCAGCGACTCTTCATAGGCTTCATCGGTGAAAAATTGTGCAGCCACAGCAGCCTGTTCCATTTGCAAGCCAGGGTTCTCTGCCTTAGCGGGGGCAGCGGCTGTCGGTTCGCCAACAGCTGGAGCTTCCGCAGTGGGGGTTTCGGCTGCTTTTGGTGCGCAGGCCGTTACCAGCATCGAAAGGATGAACAGGACGGTCATAACGTAATATAGACTTTTTTTCATTTGGGAGTTCCTCCTCCTAAAAATCGTGCAATTGGATGATGGTCAACACTTCTGACACAAACCATTTGTTGATTGTTATTAATCTGCGATCACCTCCTTTATCTTGAAATTATTGGTTCAATCGGAGCCAATCATCTGACGCTTTAGCGTTTCTTCCTGGCCATATAAGCGACGTAAGCAACTGCTCCGATAATAATCAAGCCTTGGACTACGTCTTTATAAGGCTTGGGAAGACCAAGTAAGGTCAACATGGAAATCAAGATTTCCAGGGTGTAAGCGCCAAAAATCACATTGAGGACATTCCCTTTGCCACCGCCGAGCAGAACGCCGCCAACCACGCAGGCAGCGATGGCTTGCATTTCCATTCCTTCGCCGATGGTGACATTGACGCCGCCATAGCCGCCAGTCATAACACCGCCGATGACTGCCAGAATGGAGCAGGTGACAAAAGCGGCTACCCGAATCAAATTGACCCGTACGCCAGACAGCCGGGCTGCCCGAACGTTATCTCCGATGGCCAGCACCTGCTTGCCGAAGTTGGTGCGATGGTACAGGTACCAGATCAACAGACCGACGACGATCAACACGATTAAACCGATCGGAAAGCGGCCGAATACGGGTACATTCTCTATATATCCGCGGCCCCACATTCGCCAGTTGTCGGTGAAGTAACCCTTGGGTGCGCCTCCGACCCAATACAGCACCAGGCCTTTGACCAGCAGCATCATCCCGAGCGTCACGATGAAAGACGGAACTTTCAAGTAGGAGACCACCAGCCCATTGACCATCCCGATGGAGATTCCGATCAACATCATGATGCCAATGGCCGGGTATGCGTTGGCAGGATCGTTGTTCAAAAGCAACGAGCTGCCAAGGCACACCATGGTGACCAGGGAGCCAATGGAGAGGTCAAAACCGCCTGAGGAAAGCACGATCATCTGGCCGATGGCTAAAATTGCCAGTGGAGCGGTGCGGCGCAGGAAAGCCATGATGCCGTTCATGGATGAGTACGTCGGGCTTAAGAAACTTACCACGATGAAAAGTACCAGGAACACCGGGTAAACCGGCGGGATTTTCTTAATATTCGACCAGACAAAGTGGAGAAATTTAGAAACACCGGATTGAGGGGTTATCGCAGCTGTCGTCATCAGGGTATCTCCTTACGCCACTTGTAATTTCGATCGGTAGGTGTAACTTGCTACGGCCAAGATGACAATCGCTCCCCGGATCACAATGGTCAGGTACGGATTTACACCCAACTGATTGAACGCCGTATCGAGAATGCCGAAGATGATCACGCCAGCCAGGGTGCCCCAAACTCCGCCTTTACCGCCGGAGAGCAGGGTGCCGCCGATAACCACCGTTGCGATGGATTCCAGGTCATAGACGCCGTCAGGGCCGACCCATGGGGCGCCGGCGCGCAGGCGGCTGACAATGAACAACCCGGTCAGAACCGCTGTCAGGCTGCAGATGATGTGTGCGCCGATCACCACGCGGTCGGTCCGCAAGCCGGAGAGGCGGGCAACCTCATCATTTCCACCCACGCCATACAGGTGG
>DATBWK010000239.1:0-7027 GCA_036514835.1 Bellilinea sp. | reverse complement strand
CGGGCGCCGGCGCTCTGCTGGGCGGGTTGGTCGGAATGGCGCGCGGCAAGCGTGCCGGGGCAGCCTTTGGGCTGATGGTATTCGGCATATTGACCCTGGCAGTCGGCGTGATCGCATTCCTTGGCATCCAGTGGGAAATTTTAGGCCCCACCCTGCTCATCCTGCTCGGCGTGGCAGTGCTGGTCGGAATCTTTAGAAAACACTGATCCGGTCGGTAGATTTCAACCCCCGCTTCCTGGTTGTTGAATTATTGCGGAAGCGGGGGTTTTCTAGATTAAGAAACTCTAATCCTTACGGCCCGTCAAGGACTGTAATTTGGACTAATTTTGTTATATTATTACCCTAACGCGGCTAAAACCCGCGGGAAAGGGTAATGAAATGAATTTCAAAAAAATCCCCGCCATTCCATCTTCAGAAATTACGCCGCGGGAACTTTACCTCAACCGGCGGCAGTTTATGAAATTGGCAGGTTCTGCCAGTGCCGCAGCGCTGCTGGCAGCCTGCGGTGTTAAACCAACTGAACAACCCGAGGTGATCGAGCCTGGAGTCACCGGGCTAAAGGATGAATTAGGCGACCCGGCCAACACCTTCGACGATATTACCCATTACAACAACTACTACGAATTCACCACTGATAAAGCCGGCGTAGCCACATTGGCTGAAGGTTTTCCCACATCACCCTGGCAGGTCAAAGTCGGCGGGTTGGTGCAAAATCCAAAAACCTACGACATCGACGATCTGCGTGCCTTTCCGCAAGAGGAGCGCATTTACCGCTTGCGCTGCGTGGAAGCCTGGTCGCTGGTCATCCCCTGGACTGGTTTCCCGCTGGCATCGCTCCTGGCGGAGGTTGAACCCATGACCAGCGCCAAATACGTGGCCTTTACCACGAAAGTAGATTATGACAACATGCCTGGTCTACAAGTGCCATTTTATCCGTGGCCGTATACCGAGGGTCTGCGATTGGACGAAGCTATGAACGACCTGGCTATATTGGTCACCGGCCTGTATGGGGAAGACCTGCCACCGCAGGACGGCGCGCCCATCCGGCTGGCGGTACCCTGGAAATACGGCTTTAAAAGCATCAAGTCGATCGTCAATATCGATCTGGTCGAAGAAAAGCCCGCGACATTGTGGAACACCGTGGCGCCGAACGAGTACGGTTTCTATGCCAATGTCAATCCACTGGTCAATCATCCGCGCTGGTCGCAGGCTACCGAACGCCGCATTGGCGAGACCAAACGCCGCGAAACCCTGCCCTTCAACGGCTACCTTGAACAAGTGCAGTCCCTGTACGAGGGCATGAGCCTGATCTCAAATTATTGATTTTTAATGACAACTGAAAAAGCTCGCAATCCGCTTCGCACCGCAGTCAATATCCTGGCGCCCATGCCGCTGGCAGTATTGACCTGGGCTTATTTCACCGACCGCCTGACGATTAACCCCATTCAGGCTGCCACGCAGTGGGCTGGTGACATCGCCATCATATTCTTGATGCTGTGCCTGTTGTGTTCGCCGGTCAATACGCTTTTCGACGTGCCCAAAGTGCTCAAACTGCGCCGGCCATTGGGATTGTGGTCATTTTATTACGCCTGTGTGCATATGCTGTCTTATGTCGGGCTGGATTACGGCTTTGATTTCAGGTTGTTCAATTTAGACAACGCGGATAAACCCTATGTGTATCTCGGTTTGCTGACTCTGACGCTGCTCAGCGCGCTGGCTTTTACTTCCTACAAAAAGTGGAAGGTCATCCTCGGCAAAGGTTGGAAACGCCTGCATAAACTGGTTTATGTGGCAGGAGCGGTAGCCGTGTGGCACCTGAGTCTGGTCATCAAAGGCGATTTACTCAGCCTGATGGGCAATATCTGGAAGCCACTGGCGGCTGGAGCGGTATTGCTGCTGGCACTGATCTTGCGCATCCCGCCGGTAAAAGCCTGGGTCATTCAAGAGCGGCGAAAAATCCAGGCGGCAGTGATCAACAGACGAGTGGCACGCACCAAGCAGGCAGCCAAAGTGGAGACGCCCTCGCCGGCGAGGGAAATAAATTCAGGCGAAGGCTAAAAAGCGAATAGGAATACCAGGTCGTTGACGTTGGTGAAGGTTGGGCCGGGTTTAAGAAGGTCGCCCAGCGCGTCGAAGAACGGGTAAGCGTCGTTGCGCGCCAAATGGTCGGCGGGGGATAAACCCAGGCCTCTGGCGCGGGAAAACGACTCGCCGCTAACCAGAGCGCCAGCTGCGTCCGTCGGTCCATCCCCGCCGTCCGTTGCCAGGGTGATCAGCAGCGTGTCTGCCAGACCATTCATGGTCTCGACCGCTGCCAGCGCCAATTCCTGATTGCGTCCGCCCAGGCCGCCGCCGCGGACCGTGACCGTCGTCTCGCCGCCGGCGATGATGCAAGCCGGGCGCGGCAAACTGGGCGAGCCGCCAGCAAGGTCATGGGCAGCCTGCGCCAGAATGCGGCCAACCAGGCGCGCCTCGCCTTGCAAAGGGGCAGCGAGCAAGCGGGTGTTAAATCCCAGTCTGACTGCGGTCTCAGCTGCAGCCCGGGCAGCCTGCTGATTCGAGCCAATCACCAGGTTTTGCACCTGCTCGAAGAGCGGATCCCCAGATTTAGGCGTTTCAGCCACGACACCGTCCGCCCCCTGCTCCAGATGTTCCAGGATAGGTGGCGCTACACGGGGAGTGAGATCGTACTTTTGCAAAATGGTCAAAGCCTGCGCGAAGGTGCCGGCGTCAGGAGCAGTCGGCCCTGAAGCAATGATATCCAGCGGATCGCCGATCACGTCCGAGAGGATAAGAGACATCACGCGGGCTGGTGCAGCCGCCCGCACCAAACCACCGCCCTTGACCGTATCCATGTGCTTGCGCAGCGTATTAATTTCGCGGATGTCGGCGCCGCTGCGCAGCAAAAGACTGGTGAGATGCTGGAGATCCGGTAGTGTGATCCCTGCGGCGGGAGCCGTCAACAAAGTGGACGCGCCGCCGGACAACAAACAAATCACCAAATCGTCAGCAGCGATGTGTGACACCAGGCTGAGCAGCTCTCTAGTGGCATCAACGCCGCGCTGGTCCGGCAGCGGGTGCCCGGCAGCGACAATTTTGAGCTGAGGCAGCATGGAGGCTTGCCGGAACTCATACCCTTCTTTGACGATCACCAAACCGGCGGTCAACCGCTCACCGAGGATGGCAGCGGCTGCCAACGCCATTGGGGCACCGGCTTTACCCGCGCCGACCAGATAGATATGCGCTACCTGTGTCAGGTCATAATGTTGGTCACCGGCTGTCAGAACGTCGTTCGCAATCGAAAGATTCCGTTGGACAGCAACTGCCGGGTCAGCTGCCTGCAGGGCTGCCTCCAGTATCTGGTACACCAACTCCCCCCGCGGGTGGTTGGTGAGGGTGAACGTCTGGAAGCGGGAGTTTATGGTTCGCTGCATGAAGATATTTTATATTGAATCGGCCGAAGGATCTGCCCCGCCTCCATTAAACCCCCTCTTTTGCAACTTTTCAGCAAACATTCCATCTAATATTTATTATCAATTTCCCTGGAGAGTATGGTTATGTCTCAATCCAAAAAATCATCCAAAGCCAAAAAACCCTCGCCCTGGATATGGATCATTGGAATCGCGGTGATCGCTATCGCGGTCTATGGCGCATACACCGCCCTGGCAGCTCCTGTCAGCGCCACTGGACTGGCGAAAGAAATCAACGCTGCCAAAGCGTCCGAACTGCGCGATCAGGGAGCTTTCGTGCTGGACGTGCGCGAACCAGATGAATGGGCGGCCGGTCACATACCCGGCGCCACCCTCATTCCGCTGGGACAGCTTGCCAGCCGACTGGCTGAAGTACCGCAAGATCAACAAGTCGTAGTGGTGTGCCGTTCCGGCAATCGCAGCGCTACTGGGCGCGACATTTTACTGGATGCCGGCTTCACCGAGGTGACCAGCATGGGCGGTGGGATGAATACCTGGATCAGCCAGGGATTTGAAACGGTCACCGGTCCGTAAGCTATTTGGTTAATATAAACTTCCCGCCTGGTTCCGGTCGTCCAGGCGGGAAGTTTTAATTTCCGCTGAATTTATTGAGATTGACTGGCAGGCACGGTCGCTGAACTGGTTTTCGGCAATGTAACGATGCCCAATCCGGTCAGGAAAATAATGTAGGTTAACATCTCCGTCAATGAAGGGTTGCCATTGTAGCCAAACAAAGCCGTCAGCAGCAAACCACCGATTGACTTTTCCGGCAAAACAGAGTTGATATCATAGACATGCTCAATGACCGCGGGGATCACGCCGGCCTCATTGAACTCGTGCACTCCGTGCGCCAGCAACCCGGCGGCAAAAAGAAGCAGCAAAATATTCGTCACCTGAAAAAAGCGCTGTAAATTGAGTTTAAAGGTGGTAGCAAAGAGCAGGTAGCCGAGGAATACCGCCAGGCTGAGTCCTGCCAGCGCCCCTAAGAGAGCACTCAATGGCTCGCTGGCGACACGGGCGGCGATCAGGAACAAGGCCAATTCGATCCCCTCACGGCCTACGGCAGTAAAAGCCAGCAGAAATAATGCGCTTCCACTGTTATTTTTAGCTGCAGCCCGGTTGACCCCGGCTTCCAGGTTTTGCCGCAGATAGCGGGATTGGCGGTACATCCAAAAAATCATCCAGGTCAGCAGTAAGGCTGCCAGGGTCATCATGATGCCTTCGAAGATTTGCTCCCCGCGGCCTTCGAATTTCGCGCCAATGACATTCAGGCCAAAGGCTGCGGCGATGCTGAGGGCGATGGCTGCCGCCACTCCGCTCCAGATCCATTTCCGCAAGTGTGGAGCTTTCATTTTTTGAATCGCGCCAAGCAGAATACCGACAATAAGGGCAGCTTCCAGGCCCTCGCGTAGAGCTAACAATAAACTGGAAAGCATGTCGTACAACTCCTTTGAGTGGAAAGTTGGGATTGTTTGGCGGCGGCACAAGAAAAACGGTGCTCGTTCATATGGAGCACCGTCTGAGAATCCTGGCCTCCCTGCGGGCGGTTGGGCTTGATTAACCTCCGCGAACAGGCCGATTATAGCATATATTTATAGTTTTTATACAATAAATTATTTATGTGTACTAAGATCCCTGGCGGACAAACAAAGCCTTGATGCGGGGAGCCAAGGCTTTATAAATCGGGCAGCGGTCGTAAATCGCGCTGAAGAAAACCAATCCGGCGAAGATCAGCCACCATGGCGAAAACCCATTGACCAGGCCAATGGCTGCCAGAACCAGGGCTATACCGACTCGCAGATAACGATCAAGGGGCCGCAAGCCAGTTGGCATGGGCTTATCCTCTGCCAGAGCGCTGAACCAATCCCTTAATGTCAGCGAGGATTGTGCCCCAGTTTTACGCATGACCAACTCTCCATTTCGGTAAAGCAATAGGGTCGGGATGCTCATCACCTGGAGGGAGCGCAACAAATCCGCGCTTTCGTCGGCATTGACCTTGACCAGTTTAACTCTGCCTTCGTACTGGCTGGCAACTTCCTTCAATATGGGGTTCATAAACTTGCATGGACCGCACCAGGGCGCCCAAAATTCAACCACTACCGGGATGCGCGACTTATTGACAATGTGCTGGAATTCAGCAATTTTCATTTCACCTCATACAGCGCCGGATAACTCGACGCTGATTATGGATTTTCTAATTGGGAAATTTATTTCCGAGTCTTTATCTTGAGCAAGGCATACACGGGGCAAAAGCCAATCAGCCCGGTCACCAGAAGCAATGCACCGATGATATTAAATACCAATCCAAGGGTACCAACTGCGACCCCACCGAAACCCAGTGCCAGCAGCAGAATGCCGCCGACCACACGTAAAATTCGATCCCACCCGGCTTCATTCATGAAATTCATGGCTTCTCTCCTGTCATCTATACTTCTTAATGTATAGATGCGGCAGCCAGGAAAAAGTTACACTGGTTCAGGCCGCTTCTCCTGCACGCCTAACAGAGCCAGGATGGAGATGAGGAACAAGAAACCATAAATGCCAATAATTAAGGTGTACCCCAAAGCATCGGCGATGGGACCGCCGATATAAGCGCCAATGGCGCCCGCCCCCGCCCCGGCCAGGTTGGAAAGTCCAAGGAAACGCCCGGCCTGTTCGCGCGGCACGATCTCGGTGCCCAATGCCCAGTTGGCCGAATAAAAAAGCCCAATGCCGGCTCCCACAATGCTGCCGCCGATATAAATTGCCGTCATGCTGGATACCAGAACGATCAATGTAATGCCGCCAGCGCCAAGCAGTCCGGCGATAACGATCAAAGGCTTCTTACCAAAGCGGTCAGCCAACCAACCGCTGGGTACAGCTGTCAACAGGATGAAGACGCCAACGAACATGGCGATGATGGCTGCCGGGCCAGCGGCCCTCTCCCCCTGAAATTCACTGAAACGTTCCTGCAGGAAAAATAGCAGAAAAGTGGCGATGTTGGTTGATGCCGTCAGGAAGGCCAGGCGATTGACCACCCACCATTTGAAGGATGGCAGGTATTGGATATCTTTGCCAACGCCGATGCGCAGGCTGGCCAGCACCCCGGCACCAATCGCCACCGTCATGGCTAAAATCCCAACAAACGCAGCGGCAGCGTGCCACAGCCCTAAGGGCATATCCAACGGCAGCTGCATAAACCAGCGCACAAAGGTACCCATGCCGATGATCAACAGGGTGAAGACCGCGGTCATTACCAGCAGGCGGAGAAACGGAGACCAGTCGAGGGCAAACGGCACCTTTTCCTGTTCTTGCTCCGGCACCAGCATGGCGAGCGCCGCACAGATCACCATGACCACCATCAGCGTGATTAACGCAGCCCACAGGTTGCCGGCACTGACCAGCTTGCCGATCACCAGCGACACCAGAACGAGAGGCAGCGGGAGTTCAAGCAAGGCTTTGATGCCGGAATAACGTCCCCGCTGCGAATCAGGCACCAGATCGGGAATCAAGCCCTGAGTAGCAGCATGTGCAGTATTCGAGGCGATTGCCGAGAGAATATACAGGCCGAACAAGAC
>DATBWK010000238.1:0-7368 GCA_036514835.1 Bellilinea sp. | reverse complement strand
TGTAGAGCGGCAGTACTTGAATACCCAGGCTGGATATGGTATCAGCAGGCAGGTCGCAGGTGCTGTCGGTGACAATTCGAACGCTCATTTTGTCCTCAGTATCAATATGATCCCCAAAACGATTTCGATTGCCAGGCTGATCCAGTTGGAGGAGGCAGTGGAGTGGTCTATGATGATGGATACCAGCCGTACCACGGCGATCGCCAGGTAACCCAGGCCAAGCACCTGATAGCCAACCGGCCCAAAGATGAAGGGTGCGATCCCCAGGGCGATGAACAGCCCGCCAAAAATAGCCCGGATCTCGGATGTGCCGCGCACTCCCTGGGCAATCAACCCGGTGAAGCCGTAAATGGCGGAAGGTTTTACCAGGGCGAAAACACCGGTGGCACTGGTGGCGATGGCCGCGATAATTTTAAGTATATTCAAAATGTTCATACACCCTCCCTGATTTCTGCATTAATTGTATCCAGAATATCCAATAATTCCTGATTTTCGGGGATATCAGACATCGAATGGCCGTAATGGACAAATCGGGCGATGCCAGACTGGTCCACAATCACCTGTGCGGGCATGCGGCCTAATTTGAACAGGTTGACCTCCTGCCCGTACAACTTGAGGACGCTGGCTTTGGGGTCCGGTAAGCCGATGAACGGCAGTTTGTGCGAACGCCAGTACTGGTCAAAGGCGCCAGCGTCTTCCGGCCCTACGACGAGTATTTGGGTCTGACGGGCTGTGAATTCCTTATAGTCATGGCGCAACTGCGCCATATGCCGCTGGCAGAATGGTCAGGTAAAGCCGCGGTTGAACACCAGCAAAACATTGGATTTGCCGTAGAAGTCGGCCAGGGCGACGGATTTTCCGCGAAAGTCAGTCAGTATAAAGTTCGGAGCGGGTGCATTCAGAGCAACAACAGGCATTCAAATAGTCCTTTGTGTAAGCGGACAAAAAGTCCAGATCAATTGTGATTACATCATAGCAAATTAAAGAGGTTTTGTCAATATAATATCGACAATATATTGACAAAATATAAACAGACGTATATAATGAGACCGGATCAACAAAAGGAAAACATGCCTTCAATCAGCCGAACCCCCATCTTTAATATGAACGCCATGCTGCAGGAAACCGGTCTGACTGCGGATGTGCTGCGCGTTTGGGAGAAAAGGTATCAATTACCTAAACCGGTACGTTCTGCCGGCGGCCACAGGCTGTACTCGCAATACGACATCGAGCTGGTAAAGTGGCTGCGAATGCGGCAGATGGAAGGCCTCAACATCAGCCGGGCGGTGGAATTGTGGCGCGGGATGACCGCGGACGGGCAGGATCCATTGGTAGGCGCTACACCCGAGATGGTAGCGTTGGAAGAAACACGAATACCATCCGATACGCGCATCCAGATCCTACGGAACCAATGGCTGGACGCCTGTCTGGTGTTTGACGGCAAGAAAGCCGAAAACTTGCTCAACCAGGCGATCGCGTTATACCCGGTGGAAACCGTGTGCATGGAAGTGCTGCAATGGGGGCTGAGTGCTCTTGGCGACCTTTGGTACGCCGGAAAAGCCTCGGTATCTCAGGAGCATTTCACCAGCGGGCTGGCATCCAACCGCATGGAGGCGCTGATACTGGCTGTGCCGCAGCCAACCCGTGAACAGACAGTCCTGATTGGCTGCCCGGCGGGTGAGCTGCACACCTTTCCCGGTCTGATGCTCACCCTGCTGCTGCGCCGCCGCGGCTGGAAGGTCATCAACCTGGGCGCTGATGTGCCGGCAGATCAGCTGGTGGACACCGCGCAGGCACTGCGCCCGGATATTGTGGTTTTAGTCGCTCAGACCCTGCCCGCAGCAGCTGCCTTGAAACGTACCGTCGGGCAGTTAGGCCAGTTGAATGTACCGGTGGCTTATGGAGGGCTCGTGTTCAACCGGGTGCCGGTCTTGCGCCATTCGATCCCCGCCTGGTTCCTGGGTGAAAGCATCAGCGGTGCCGTACCTCAAATTGCTGAGCTCGCCAGCGATCTTTCGATTTTTCCGGCCCAGCAAGCGGAAAACAAATCGCTGGCTGAGGTTGCAACGCGCTACCAGGAAAACCGGTTGTCAATCGAAGCGGCACTGGTCAACCAGATGAACTGGCAGGGGCTGGAAATAACGTACATCCATGCAGCCAATGCCTATTTTAATGAGGTTCTGACAGCAGCCCTGGAATTAGGATCACCATCCTTTGTCGAGAATGACCTGGCATGGATTAAGGTTTTGTTGTCCAGTCGACAACTCTCGCAGGATTTGCTCGGACACTATTTGCAGACTTATCACCAGGCTGTAAAGTCGGTGATGGGTCCTTCCGGTGACATCATAAGCGACTGGCTCGAGTCTATTTCTACGAAGTATTAAGGATTCAGGAATGAAACACAAAAATCAACTCAATTTCAATTCACCAGCCCCCGACCTGACACTGACCAGCACGACCCAGGACAGTGTAAAACTTTCCGGTTTGTGGAATCAGCGCCCGCTTCTGCTGGCATTCACCCGGCATTTTGGCTGCACGCAATGCAAGCAGATGCTGGATGAACTGGTTGCCGGGCAAGAGAAAATAAAACAGGCCGGGCTTAATCTGGCGGTCATTACCCAGGGAACGCCGGAAACGGCGGCGGAGTTTGCTAAGAAATTCGCTCCTGGCTTACTCGTACTGGCAGATCCGGACCGGAAAGCGTATAAGGCTTATCGTCTGGAACGCGGCAATGTCTTCCAGACTTACTTAAATAGAAAAGTTTGGGCTGCCATTCGCCAGGCTGGAAAAAAGGGATATGCCGTGGAACCGCCGCCACCGGGTCAGGATGCCATGCAAATGTCTGGCACCTTCATCATTGGCACCGACGGCCGGATTGAACTGCCCTATTATTACGATCACATCGCAGATCACCCCCCGCTGGAATTGCTACTCGAAGGCGTGCTTGCAACAAAATGGACACAGCCATTTGACGGCCCGGTCGGGATAGACAGTCAGCCATCGGAACAGAGATCAATCCGATGAGAACAACTTTATTAATTTTTGATTTTGCCTTCAATGCAGGAGCGTAGTATGAATAATCTGTTTCAAATTTCAGGCTACCTGGCGGTAAAGGAAATCTGGCGCAATCGCGGCCGATTTTTACTGATCAGCCTGGTCATAGCCCTGATTACCTTACTGGTACTGTTTATCGCAGCCTTAGGGGAAGGGCTGGGAAACGGCAACCGTGAATACATCTCGAAGCTGGATGCCCAGTTCATCGTCTATCAAGCGAAATCTGATCTGCTTATCCCTGCCAGTCGTCTGGGGGTTGACCGGGTGGATGCCATTCGAGATGTTGTCGGGGTGGCGGATGCCGGCATGCTGGGTACCAGCAGCGCAACCATGGTCCTCGCCGATGACGAGAAGCCGCTCAAAGTTGCTTTGCTCGGCATCCAACCGGGTCACACCGGGGAGCCGAAGGTTGTGGATGGCCTGCAGCTCGGCACTGGCCTGACAGACGAGGTTCTCATTGATCGGAATACTGCCCTGCGCAGCGGATTAGAGATTGGCGATACAGTCTCCCTGCGCACAACCCAGGGCACCGAGGAGGAAATATTCAATTTGCAGGTGGTCGGCGTGACGGATGGTCAGCAGTATTCTTTGCAGCCTTCCATATTCGTCTCGTTCGATACCTGGGACAACATCCGGCCGAAATCTGAAGCTGAAAAAAACTTTGCCAATCCAGTGGCAAACGTTGTCCTGGTCAAATTGACCGATCCTGAGCAGGCTGATGTTGTCCGTCAAGCATTGACCTCGCAGGTGGAAAATATCGATGTCGCCACATTGACTGAAGCCATTCAGGCGCTGCCTGGATACTCCGCGCAGCAAAGCACGCTCAACACCCAGGGTGCCTTTACCCTCATCATCGGCCTACTGGTGATCGGCGGTTTCTTCCAAATCCAGATATTACAGAAAGTGGCACAAATCGGGGTTCTAAAAGCCATTGGCACTGCCAACCCAATTGTCGCGGCAGCCACGATCCTTCAAATTGTGGTGGTCACCTTCATCGGCGTCGCAATTGGCGGGTTAATGGCCTTCCTGTTTTCGCTTTCCTTTCCGCCTACGGTTCCCATTGTTTTCAATGGAACCACCTCCGCGGTGGCGGTGATCGCGTTATTACTCATCGGTCCGCTCGGCGGTTTGGTGTCTATTCGTTACGCGGTTCGCATTGAACCGCTCAAAGCCCTGGGATTATCGTCATGAACCATACAGTAAATGCACTTGAAACCAACTCTGTCATAAAAACCTACCCAAGTGATTCTGGGACCATCTATGCTGTGGAAGATGTCTCGCTTCGGGTGGCTGCCGGTGAATTTGTGGCTCTGGTAGGACCGAGCGGTTCTGGCAAGACCACCATGCTTTCGATGCTGGCTGCGCTTCTCCGGCCAAGTTCTGGCCAAATCTTGTTGGATGGACAGGACCTGGCAAATTTAAGCGACATTGAACGGGTGGCTATGCGGCGCGAAAAAATAGGATTTACTTTTCAGGCGAATAACCTGGTGCCTTATCTGAGTGCCGTTGAAAACGTCGAGATGATGCTGCGCCTGAATAAACGCCTGGATAAAACCGGCAAATTAAGGGCGAGGGAGCTGCTGGCCAGGTTGGGATTGGCTGAACGTATGCACAACCTGCCGAGCCAAATGTCCGGCGGTCAGCAGCAGCGAGTGGCAATTGCCCGCGCCCTGATCCACAATCCCAGTCTGGTTTTGGCCGATGAACCGACCGCCAGCCTGGATACCGAACGCGCCTATCAGGTAGTGGAAACCTTCGCCAGCCTGATCCACGAACAAAACCGCGCCGGCATCATGGTCACACATGACCTGCGCATGTGTGAATATGTTGATCGGGTGCTGGTGATGCAAGATGGCAAGCTGGTGCGCGAATATGTGAGCCGCGACGAGATAACCTTGCTCGCGAGGGGCGGTCGGCACGCCACTCAAGACATTCCCATAGGGATGAGCCTGTCCGCGCCGGCTTAACGAGATGCCCATGAATATCTGGTGGATCCGTCGGGATCTTCGTTTGACGGATAATCCAGCATTATCGGCTGCATTAGCTGAGGATGCTGGAGTCACCCCGGTCTATATCCTCGATCCGCTGCTACTGGCGAAGCCTGCCCCAAAGCGGCAGGCTTTTCTATTCAACGGGCTGCGAGCCTTGGAACAGGACCTGAAAAAATTAGGCTCCGGATTAATTGTCCGCGAGGGAGACCCGCAAACCGAAATCCCGCGGTTGGCGGCAGAGGTGAATGCAGGCAAGGTGTTTGCCGAAGCTGACATTTCACCCTACGCCCGCCGGCGGGATGAAGGACTCGGCAAGATCATTGAATTGCACCTGGTGGGGGGATTGGGAGTCTATCCGGTCGATGCTGTTTGCCAGGCAAACGGGAAGCCTTATACGGTTTTTACGCCTTACAGCCGCGCCTGGAGAGCACTGCCATACGCTGACCTCTCGCTGCCTAAGCCGAAATGGCTTGCTCCCACCCCCAACCTCAATTCAGCACCTCTGCCTGAAACAGCCTCGTCAGCTGGCTTTCCGGCGGGCGAGCAAGAAGCGCAGCGTCGGTTGAACCAGTTTCTGGAGGGAACGATATTCTCATATGCGACGGATCGCGACCGATTGGATTTGGAGGGAACCTCCGCCTTATCGCCTTATCTTCGATTTGGCATGATTTCGCCGCGGCAGGTACTTTCTGGAGCCAGGAGAGCAATTAAAGAGAGCCTGGAATCACAAGCCAGAGCCAGCTGCGAGTCATGGATAAATGAGTTGATTTGGCGCGAGTTCTATCAATCGATCCTCTTTCATTTCCCGTTTGTTCGCTCCGGTGCCTTCCGCCTGAACTATCAAAATCTCCCCTGGCGTCAAGCCCCCGATGATTTACGCGCCTGGCAGACGGGACGAACGGGCTACCCGGTGGTGGATGCAGGTATGCGTCAGCTGGCAGAAACCGGTTGGATGCATAATCGCGCCCGCATGATTACCGCTTCCTTTCTGGTAAAGCACTTATTGATTAATTGGCAGGAGGGGGAGAAATGGTTTATGCACCATCTCGTCGATGGCGACCTGGCAGCCAACAATGGCGGGTGGCAGTGGGTGGCAGGCACGGGGACGGACGCAGCACCCTATTTCCGAATATTCAATCCGACGCTCCAGGGAAAGAAATTTGATCCGGATGGAATGTACGTCCGGCGCTGGGTGCCCGAGTTAGCCCATGTTCCTCAGAGCTATATCCACACCCCATGGCAAATGCCGCTCGCGGACCATCTGGCCTGTAACTTCGAGCTCGGCAAAAATTATCCATATCCCATAGTCGAGCATGATTTTGCCCGACGGAGGGCACTGGAATTTTTCCGAAGCGCCAAAAACTTTTCGTAAATTGTGGCGTATACATTATGAATAGAACGAAAGATGGCCTTGCAGAATTCAAAAGCATGAGCGATTGTTTACTCAGCTGGATTCTAGTGTCTGTTCATATCCTCCCTTAATATTATTTGTCAGGGCATGGCGGTATGAAAGTTTTGATTGTTTCCGCGAACACTTTACCGGCGTCGCCGACCGGGCCGGCCTACGTCGCAGGTGCGGCGCTTCGCGCCGGTCACACGGTGGAGGTCTTTGAATGCCTGTTTGCCCGGGATGTTGCCGGAGAATTAATCCAGCACATTCAGCGCTTCCAGCCGGATGTGGTCGGGGTATCGATTCGGTTGGTGCACGGCTACATCATCGACGAGACGGCGCCGTACAACACTCGCCACCTGGATTTACGCAAAAACGTGCTGCGGGTGGTCAATGCCATTCGTCAGTCGACCAGCGCAGCGATCATTCTGGGCGGGCCAGGGTTCAACTATTACGCGGCTGACTGGCTGGAATACCTCAATCTGGATTACGGCATTCGCGGCGAGGCGGATTTTTCCTTCCCGCTGTATCTCGAGCGGCTGGAATCCGGCGGTGATCTGACCAGCATTCCCGGCAGTGTTTACCGCGCCAACGGTCGAATTTGCAAAACACCGCGGGACAAGGTGAAGAATCTGGATGAGACTTCGATGCCGGCGTATGAACTCTTTGATTTGGCAAGATACCGCGAATTGGGCATTTCGCCGGGGATCATGACCAAACGCGGCTGTGCTTATATGTGCAACTACTGCCCGTATCGCTCGCTGGAGGGTAAAACCTACCGCATGAAATCGCCGGTGCGGGTGGTGGATGAAATTGCACAGGTTCGGCAGGACCCCGAGCAGATGATCGTATTTTGCGAAAACAACTTCAATTCGCCCAGGCATCATGCCGCAGCGATTTGCCGCGAAATCCTCGATCGGAAGATGAAGGTGC
>DATBWK010000237.1:0-6091 GCA_036514835.1 Bellilinea sp. | reverse complement strand
GCGCCGTCCTGGGCAGAGATGGTGGCGACACTGCCAATTTCTTCTTTGGTGGTGATTGTGATCGCCTGGGCGCGGATGCCATCGGCGACAGCCTTGGCGGCTGCTTCAATACCGCGTTTGAGCAGCATCGGGTTGGCGCCGGCGGCCAGGGTCTTCAAGCCTTCGGTAACGATGGCGTGTGCCAGAACCGTCGAGGTGGTGGTGCCGTCGCCAGCGATGTCGTTGGTTTTGGTGGCGGCTTCCTTGAGCAGCTGGGCGCCCATATTTTCAAAGGGGTCTTCCAGTTCAATTTCCTTAGCCACAGTCACGCCGTCATGGGTGATGGTGGGTGAGCCAAATTTGCGATCTAAAGCTACGTTACGGCCTTTCGGTCCTAAAGTAGTCGCCACTGCGGTAGCAACAACATCAATACCGGCCTTCAAGCGGCGGCGCGCGTCTTCCGAAAATACCAATTGCTTGGCTGCCATTCTGATTCTCCTTGATTTGATTATTTAGAAAATAACTAGTTTTCCACGATTGCGAGCAAGTCGCTCTCGCGCAGGATCAACAGTTTTTTGCCGTCGATTTTGATTTCAGTGCCGCCGTATTTAGCATACAACACTGTATCACCTACTTTGACGTCCATCGTGATGCGCTCGCCGTCTTCGTTACGGTCCCCGGGACCAACAGACAGAACAACACCCTTTTGGGGTTTTTCTTTGGCAGTTTCCGGAAGCACGATGCCACCAGCGGTGACTTCTTCCTGCTCCAGCGGTTCAACTACAACACGACTGCCTAAGGGCTTGAGATTGAAAGACATTGAAACCTCCGAACTAGAATTTAGATTATTGACCGTATTTTTAGCACTCTATAAGATAGAGTGCTAATATATCAAATCATAATCGGCTTCATTATTGAAGTCAAGGGGGTTGTATGTCTTCTTATGAAATTCTGATATTGTTACGGACTGGAGAACCCGTAAGAGTCGCAAATACTTTCGGAAGGCTCGATAATTGCCAAAATCTCGTTGTCACTGGCATACTGCTCGCGGACTTCAGCCAAGACCTGAACAGAGCGTTCGCAGTAATCCAAGCCGGGGCGATGCATGCCCGCCAAAACCGATCCGTAGGTGTAGTAGTAAATGACAGAACCGCTGGTCAACGGCAGCCCGGTAATTTCATAAGGTTGGTCTGATTCTTCGTTGCACCGCCGTACTTCGCAGCTTTCAGCCGCGCTGCAGCCGTAAACAGCGCACTTCAAAGCCGGGATAGCGCTTTCGTAGTTACGCCCGCGAAAATACACAATCCCCAACTGACCATAAATATCCGGGTTGCCTGGTAAATAATCCAGCGCCGTTCGCACGTTCAATGCGGCGGCGTAGGAGTCACCCATCTGGGTATAGGTGCGAGCGATCGCCAGATAGGGAACCGGGTCGAAAACACCGATGCGCTTGTTGATATTGGCTGCCATTTCATAGTACATCAAGGCATTGTCATACATCTGTTTTTCTCGCACATCATTGGTCGAGCGCAAGCCCAGTGTGCGATAGTTCGTGCCAATGCGAATGTGCAGCCAGGTGAAGTTGGGCGTGATATCTACCGCCCTCAGATATTCCTCTATGGCAGCCTCATATTCAGCACTAGATTCGAGGACATAGGCATTCACCCGATGAACATCCATCGAGGTGTCATCACGCTCCAATGCCTGGCGAATATTTTGAAAAGCCTGTTCGTACTTGAGTTGATCGATCAGGATTTCGGCGTAATATGCCAGAGCCAGCGCATTTTGACTGTCCAGCTGCAGCGCGGTGGTCGCTGACCGTTCGGCTTCCGCCATCAATTCGCCTGCCTGATCGCCGGCATGGGTCGGATTGGAATTCCAGTTATACACAAAAGAGCGGATTGCCCATACGGTCGAATTTTGCGGCTCAGCCTCTACCGCCCGATCGATATTGTTCCTGGCATCTGTCAGGCGCTGCTTTGCCTCGGCGTCTGTGTTGGACATTCCGGAAAAGTAGGTCTGAATACGCGCCAACTCGGCAATTAATTCGCCGTCGCTCGGGTCCAGCGTCGCCGCTTGCTCATATGCCTTAATCGCCGCCGTCAGGTTGCCGGCCTTGAACTGAGTCTCAGCCTCCAAGGCATAGGAACCCGGCATACGGGTGGCGGTGGGAGTGGGTGAAAAGGCTGCTTTGATCTCGCCACGCTGGAAGCCAAACCAAATGTACAGACCGGCGATGATCAAAGCCAGGATCAGCAAAATACGGTAAGGGTTGTTTTTCCTGCTCGATTTGTGAAACAGGCTGCGGTTGTTATCGAATTCGATCATTGGTTTATGAAGATGGCGTCTCGGTAGGTTCCGCCGGCGCCAGATCGCCATCCGCGATTTGCTGGCAGATGGTGACGATCTCCTGGGCGTTCGACACCGAGAATTCCTCAATGCTGACGCCTTCCGCCACCATTTGGGCAATCGGCAAAGCCTCGCCGCAATTCCCCTGGCGCGCCAGTGCCAGACCCAGCATGTAGTAATACTCGGAGACCGGCCAATAATCCAACGCCAGTCCTTCAACCGTCTCACCGGTGGCAGCAGTGCCGCCGCGTACCGCAATCGTTAACGTTTCGATGGTTCGGGGATAGTCACCCATGCGGTAATAGACAGTCCCAAGGTTTCCATAAAAATACGGGTTGGTGGGTGCCCGCTTGATAGCTTCCAGGCCAAACAACACTGAATTCGGATATTCTCCCAGGCGGGCATACGTTCGAGAGAGGGAGTTGTATGCGTCTGGATCGGAGGGATTCAAAGAAATGGCTGTGTTGTATTCGGTGACTGCCTTGGAATCCTCGCCAATGGCGCGGTAATTGCGCCCGAGATACAGATGTAAATCGGCTATGTAGCGGTTTTGGGCGATGGCGGACTCAAACTCGCGTACCGCATCTTCATAATTGGTGGTGAACTCGAGCACGATGCCGCGGGCGCGATGGGATTCGAGTAGATTAGGACCAAAGTCAATCGCCTTACGCGAGTAGTCTATCGCCCGGTTGAGCACTTCTGAGTCGCCGCCCGCGGTTTGCGAACGCAACGCCAGGATCTCCGCCATATAGGCATAAGCCAACGGGCTGTTCGGATCCAGTTCGATGGCTTCGGTTAATACGCTCTCGGCAGTGGCATAATCGCCCATACGTCCCAGGGCATAACCGCGTAACGCCATTGCCTGAGCATTTCCCGGGTTACTCACCAGTGCGTTGCCGGCGTTATCCACCGCTTCCTGGAAGTGCGAAGTGTAGATTTGCAGCCGTGCAATGTTGATAAAAATCCCGGGATTGTCTGGCGTGAGCGATAGAGCGTCGGTGTAGTTTTGGATCGCCTGCGCGTATTTACCTTCAGCCTCCATTTGCTGCGCATCTGCCAGGTAGGTCTCCGGCGCGATGGTAGGCGTGGGGGTCGGCATAAATAACGGCGGCGTTTGCGGCACGATCACTTGATTGACATACAGCGCCCCACCGACTAATAACACCAGGATGATGATGCTAAGCGGGTTAGACCGCCGTCGCTTGCGGTTCATGTTAAATTTACTGCCACGTAAGTACATGAATTCATCTTACCATCAGCCGGAAAACATCGTCAAGTTGTCCAGCGGTCTTCACAGTTTCCTTTAATGGTTGGTTAAGCCGCTTGCGCCTGCTACGGTGTCAGGCTAAAATCTCGGTATGCGTTTCGACGTTTTCTCGCTGCTCCCCCAGGTTCTGCAACCCTATCTCGAAGCCAGTATCCTGCAGCGCGCCATCCAGAATGGGCTGCTGGAAGTTCAGCTGCACGATATCCGCGCCTGGACGACTGACAAGCACCACGTCACCGATGATGCGCCGTTCGGCGGGGGCGGCGGGATGGTGATGAAGCCTGAGCCGATTTTTGCGTCTGTAGAAGACGTGCTTGGCAGCCCGCCCTCCTGCCCGCTGATCTTGCTGACACCTCAGGGCCGGACCTACACTCAGCAGGTCGCGCAGGAACTTTCAGCCCACCCGCGCATTGCCCTGCTATGCGGGCGCTATGAAGGTGTGGATGAACGTGTCCGTGAACATTTGGTGACCGATCAGATCTCCATTGGCGATTACGTGGTGACCGGCGGGGAAATCCCGGCGCTGCTGCTGATCGACAGCCTCACCCGGCTGATTCCCGGCGCGCTGGGCGATCCGGACGGTGCCATGGATGATTCTTTCGCCAGCGGACTGCTGGAATACCCGCACTATACCCGCCCGGCAGAGTTCCGCGGCTGGCGGGTGCCAGATGTGCTGCTATCCGGCAATCACGCGCAAATCGAGCGCTGGCGCCGCGATCAATCCTTGCTGCGCACCCACCGCCGCCGGCCGGATTTGCTTGATAAGTTTGAGTTGAACAAAAAAGACCGTGAATATTTGAAAAAGCTGGAACAGGAAGAATCTGAACAAACTCCAACAGAAGACCCGCCCGTAAACCAGGGCTAATTAGCAACGATCCATTACTCATCTCAGCATCAAGGGGCAATCATCATGGAAAAACGCTTCAGCATCAGTAAAACGTTATTGTTGGGCTTTGGCTTCTTCGGCGTCAGCGTCATCTGGTCCGTATACAACGCCTATGTGCCGATCTTCCTGGCGAATAAATTCGACCTGCCGCCTCTGTTGATCGGCTTCTTCATGACGCTTGACAATATCGCCGCGCTGCTGATCCAGCCGCCCATTGGCGCCTGGTCAGACCGGCTTCGCACCCCCATCGGACGGCGTATGCCTTTCATTCTGATCGGCGCACCGCTGGGAGCGCTGGCGTTCGGTTTGATCCCCATTCAGTCGTTCCTGCCGTTGTTTGTAGCCTGCACCAGCACGCTTTTATTGAGCATGGCACTGTGGCGCACCCCGGTCATCGCTTTGATGCCGGATATCACGCCATCTCGTTACCGATCGCAGGCTAACGGCATCATCAACTTCATGGGCGGCATTGGCGCCATCATCGCCTTCCTGTACGGCGCCGACCTCTATGACATTAATCCCGCCTATCCGTTCTGGCTCGGATCTGTCCTGGTGGTCTTTGCTTCCTTGATGGTTTTGCTGTTTATCCGCGAACCGAAAGAATTCGAAACGACTGATAAAACCGATCCAAACCTGTGGGTTAGTCTCAAAAAAGTATGGAACGAGCAAGAGAAATCTCCCTTGCGGATTTTGTTCGCCATTTTTTGCTGGTTCGTGGCCTACAACGCCATTGAAGCTTTCTTCACCCTGTATGCCGTCAATCATCTCGGGCTGGCTGAATCAGACGGCGCGCGCTTACTGGGTCAGCTTTCGCTTTTCTTCGTGCTGATGGCGCTACCAGCCGGGTTGATCGGCGGGTCGCTTGGCCGCCGGCGCACCATCATGATCGGCATTGTCGGGCTGGCAGCCTGTATGCTGGCGATGTTCGTTGTGCCTGCTAACACCCTGACCATCAGTCTCACCCGCCTGCCAGTGCTTGGAAATGTGCCGGTTGTTGGCATCATTTTGATGCTGGCGGGCATATCCTGGGCGTTGATCAATATCAATTCGCTGCCAATGGTGGTGGATATGACCGATGACTTGCACATCGGCACCTACACAGGTCTGTACTATCTGTTTTCGACAATGGCAGCCATTCTCGGACCAAATGTCAACGGACTGATCGTTCAATTGAGCGGTTCCAACTATGCTTCCATCATGATCATTGGCCCGATTTTCATGACCCTGGCGTTCATTTTGATGGCAGGCGTGCGCCGCGGAGAAGCCAAAACGCGGACGCCCGCAATCGGGTGACCTTAATTGTTACCAATTCCGTGATAATTCCCACTTGTCCGGTTAAGCAATCGGTTGTATACTAAGTGCACGCTTTAATGGGGGCAATGCCGTAAAATAAACCCCGGTTAGCGGAACAAACACCCACCCTTTTAGTTCCTTTCAGGAGGAGAAACCCGAATGTCGAAGAAACTGTATACCCTTTTGGCTGTTCTAGTCCTGGCGTCCATGATTTTGGCTGCCTGCGGACCTACCGCCACCCCCACCCCCGAAGCTCCGAAAATTAAGGCCTGCCAGGTCACGGATACCGGTGGTATCGATGACAAATCCTTCAACCA
>DATBWK010000236.1:0-5498 GCA_036514835.1 Bellilinea sp. | reverse complement strand
CATTTTGATCTGGCGCTCCGACTCCTCGCCCGAGACGTACAACACCGTGCTGGCTTCGTAATGGGTGCGCGTGAATTCAGCCGCCATCTCGATGGTCATTTGCAGCACCAGCGTCGATTTGCCAATGCCCGGGTCGCCGCCGACCAGCACAATCGAACCCGGCACCACCCCGCCGCCCAGTACCCGCGCAAATTCCGAGATCGGCAGCGTCAGACGCTCTTCACCCTGGCTGGAAATCTCGGTCAGCCGGCGCGGCTGTGACCGTCCGCCCAACCCGCGGGCGGCCGCTGTTGCCAGGGGCGCCTCTTCCTGTACAATTTCCTCGATCATGGTGCCGTACTCGCCGCAGGAGGGACAACGCCCCAGTTGGCGGGGCACGCTGCGACCGCAGTTCTGGCACACAAAGCGCGTCAGTGTTTTAACCATGCGGCAATTATACCCTTGCCACCCAGAGCCACCTGTTTTGCATAACATATTGCTGTAGGTGATAGGTTCGCTCAGTTCAACGTGTTACTTGCTTGGCAGCAACTACTCCTAATTAGCTCCTCAGGGGCTGATGGGAATATTCTGATCCGAGTGCATCACCCGCCGGTTATTTGTTTTCGGAGACGGTCAATTTGAGGTAGATGGGTTAACTCATGGGCTGCAAAATAGCTCACCTGCTGACGCAGCGATACTTCTCCAAATTCTTCGTGTTGACCCGTTCGGTACCAGTCCGTAAAAGGGATATTCCTCAGCTTTTCAAGCATGCCCTCACGGGAAGCTCTGTAATTTTCGAAAATTTCAGCAGCCTGTGGGGATTGACCTTCTTTTTGGGTAGCCCAGGCAAAAACCGCTTTCGACTCAAGGATCGGGTTTTTTTCCTTTAGGAACAGGTCGATGCGAAAGTCGATCACCCCCTGTGCATCGCGCAGATGAGTCAAAGTGTCACGTATTGCCCAGCCCCTGTCATCTGGCAGGCGGCTCATTTCCATTTCTGATAAGCCGCTTATTAACGCTCCCACTTCCAGTGGTGTCTGTTGCAGTCGCTCCAGAGCGGTAGGCGGCTCTAACGCATTGAGCCAGTAAACGGGGATAAACAGTTGAAACGTGCCAGCCCAGGCGCCGCACACCGGGCAGAGATCCACTGGGGTTCTAAGCGTAACATATCCACAATTACGGCAGACGAAGGCATTGGGCGTCTCGTTAATCAGTGGTAATTTACCCGCAGAAAGTGCCCTTGCTCCGCGCTGCAGGGCGTCCAGCAATGCCTGGTCTACCTGCAAGGTTGACAACGCCTGTGCAATTTGCAGGATTTCTTCCGCCAGGGCCTCTTTTTTGGACGGCATCTGAATCTGATACGCTCCGGTCCTGGTTAGCGAATCTACCGCAGCCCGCACAAGTTTGGCATTATTGTATTGTCCTTCCCCTTCCAATACTGTTGCAAGCGCCATGCAACTAATTACCGTGTTTTTCCATAACGCATCATCGCCCGACATTTTCCCTCCTTCAATCATTCCATCGGTTGTCGAGATAGAGTCGCTTGATCAAGATTGGTTGTTGTAGCATAGCGGCTCTACCTTTTATTTTCTACTATATTTGTCTACTTTGGTCCTAATATTATACGGTCCTGTATCGAAATACAAGTCTGATCATCCCTCCTTCCAGGCAATCCGATAACCGAGAAACCCTACCTCAAATAACGTGAAGATTTGTTTAACCCTCAATCAAGATGCTGATATAATTTGTTAACTAGTACACAATCTCACGGAGGGCGGCATGAAAGTTACAGTCCAACAACAACACCTCGCGCATGGTCTGGGGATGGTATCGCGCGCCGTTTCTCCGCGCAGCACCCTGCCCGTTCTTGGCAATATCCTGGTCGCGACCGATGAAGGCCGCGTCCGCCTCTCCGCTACCAACCTGGAACTCGGCATCTCCAGCTGGATCCCCGCGCAAATCAACGAGGAAGGCTCCATCACTGTGCCGGCCCGCACTTTCGTTGACCTGCTCTCCGCGCTGCCCAATGACACGGTTCAGCTTGCCCTCAACACCCGCACTCAAACGCTGACGGTCACCTGCGGCGCGAACATCACCGACATCAAAGGCATCGACGCCACCGAATTCCCGCCCATGCCGGTGCCGGACCTGGCGGACGGCGTCAGTTTGAACCTGACCGACTTCAAAGAGATGATCCAACAGGTAGTCTTTGCCGCCTCCGGTGACGACGCCCGCCCGGTGCTTCAGGGGGTGCTGATGACCATCACAGAAGACACGGTTACCCTGGCTGCCACGGACGGCTTCCGCATCTCGGTGCGCAAAGCTCTGCTGGCTAATCCGGTGCGCCAGACCGTTTCGGTCATCATTCCCGGGCGCGCCTTGAGCGAATTGGCCCGTATTGCGACCGATGGCGAACAGACCCTAACCATGAACATCCCGTCTGGCCGCGGGCAGGTGGTCTTCCGCCTCAAGGATGCCGAATTGGTCTCGCAATTAATTGACGGCAACTTCCCCGACTATAAAGCCATCATCCCGCGCTCGTCCAAGACCCACACCATCCTCTCAGTGCCCGGCTTCCTCAAAGCCTGCAAACAGGCTGAGATCATCGCGCGTGAGGGCAACAATGTGGTGCGCCTGAACATATTGCCGCAGGGCGACACCCCGGGCGTGGTGGAGATCTCCGCCCAATCCGAAGAAACCGGCACCAGCGACGTCAAAGTTGACGCCAACATCGACGGCCCGTCGCTGTTGATCGCTTTCAACGTTAAATACCTGCGCGAAGTGTTGGACGTGCTCAAAACCCCCTCGGTCGCGCTGGAAACCAACCAGAACAATACGCCCGCCACCCTGCGTCCCATTGGCGACGATGACTACGTCCACGTCATTATGCCCATGCATTTAGGTTAAGCGGATTCCGATAAGACGAATTTCATCAGCCGCCTGAATCAGGGCGGCTGTTTCTTTCTCGGTGGTACAATTTTTTCATCCCATTTCGATCCAATAACTCCATGCGGTACTGCCATGAACCTTCCGCCCAGCCATTCCAACGAGATGCTCAATATCCACCTGGCGCTGACACAATACCCGGT
Organism: Bellilinea sp.; assembly: GCA_036514835.1. GTDB lineage: Bacteria > Chloroflexota > Anaerolineae > Anaerolineales > Anaerolineaceae > Bellilinea. The sequence goes on along the minus strand of DATBWK010000236.1, from coordinate 2,430 downwards.
GCTAAGCGGTCGCATTCGCCAGCAAATGCGCCGCGAACTGTTCTCCAGCGGCATGGTTCGTCCCAATGAATTCGAAAACGAGGTGCGCAAGCTGGCGGTTCTCTCTCAGGAACGCGAGGGTCTACGCAACCCGTTCAATGAAGAGCCGGCTGAGGTTTGGGAAATGCGCGTCACGCGTCTCCGCGACCACCTGACCGACCTCAGTTTCTCGCAGCATTTCGGGTTGGAAGACCTGGAGCGCATCATCAGCGACGTACTGAGCGAGCGCGGCATCGACATGGTCGGCTTGATGCTGTCGCTCAACCCGGAACTGGCGCCGCTGGAATTGGTCTTTGAGCAGGCGATGACTATCGAGCGCATGCCGGAAGCTGAACGCGCCAAATACGAGGCCCGGCTGCAGGAAACCAAGGTGGTGCTCATCCGCAGCCTGATCAGCGACCAGTTGCGCTATATCAACATTGCTAAAAAGTGGTTTTCCATCTCCGATCTGCAGGAAATCCGCATGCGCAAGATCGGCCCGGGGCGCATCGGCGGCAAGGCTGCTGGTATGCTGCTGGCGCATCGCATCCTCAGCCAGGTGTCGAGCATCACCCGCGATACCTGCCTCCAAACCCCCGAATCCTATTTTATCGGCTCGGACGTGTTTTACACGTTCATGTCGATCAATAATCTATTCAGCTGGAACGATCAAAAATACAAAAATGAAACCGAAATGCGCGCCGACTTCCCGAAAATCCTCAAAGATTTTTTGGATGGGGAATTCCGCCCGGATGTGCTGGCGCGCTTCGAGACCCTGCTAGACCAGGTCGGCAATGAACCGTTGATTGTGCGCTCCTCCAGCCTGCTGGAGGATAACTTCGGCACCGCCTTCGCCGGCAAGTACGAGAGTGTCTTTTTGCCCAATCAGGGTTCGCGCCAGGAGAATTTGACCGCCTTCACCGACGGGCTGCGCCGCATTTACGCCTCCACACTAAACCCCAACGCCCTGCTCTACCGCCGCAGCCGCGGACTGCAGGACTACGACGAGCGCATGGGCGTGCTGATTCAAACCGTGCAAGGCGAGCCGTTTGGCCAGTATTTCCTGCCGCACGGCGCCGGCGTGGCTTTCAGCCGCAACCTGTACCGCTGGGCTCCGCAAATCCGGCGCGAAGAAGGTTTCGTGCGCCTGGTATGGGGGCTGGGCACCCGCGCTGTTGATCGGGTGGGCAACGATTTCCCGCGCCTGATCGCCCTCAGCCACCCCCTCCTGCGTCCTTCGACCGACGCGAAATCCATCCGGCGTTATTCGCAGCAGTTCGTCGACTTGATCGACTTGAAGGACAACAAATTCAAGACCCTGCCGGTGTCCGAGGTGATTAGCGGCAGCTATGAGCCGCTGCGCTACCTGGTGCAGGTGGACGAGGACGGTTACTTCAGTTCGCTGCGCTCCCGCTACTTCTCGGATGAGAACCAGCATCTGGTGATCACTTTTGAGGAGTTGCTGCGCCGCACGCCCTTCGCCGAGCGGCTGCGCACCATGCTAAAACTTCTCGAGGAAAACTATGAAGCGCCGGTGGATCTGGAGTTCACTTTCTCAGTGCATGACGATCCTCAGGGCAAGCCGGAGCTGTGCATCACCATCCTGCAATGCCGTCCGCAATCCCAGCTGCAAGCCACCGCCGCGGCTGCATTGCCGTTTGAACCCGACCCGGCGGATGTGATTTTCGAGACGCGCTTTGTGGTGCCCGAAGGCTATTTGGAGCAGATAGACTATGTGGTTTTCGTCCCGCCCGAGGAATACTACCGGTTGAAGGACATGAATCAGCGCACGGACCTGGCGCGTTTGATAGGCCGTCTCAACGCTGCACTCGAAAGTGAGAAATTCATCTGTGTTGGGCCTGGCCGCTGGGGCTCTTCCAACTCGGATCTGGGTGTGCCCATCGATTATGGTGATATCTACCACTCGCGCTCCCTGATCGAACTGGCCGGCGAGAAAATTGGCTTGCCGCCTGAGCCTTCACTCGGCACCCATTTCTTTCAGGACCTGCTCGAGGCGCAAATCTACCCGTTGGCCATTCACCTCGATCAACCGGAAAACATCTTCCGCCGCGAGTTTTTCTATGACTCGCCGGACCGGTTAAGCGAATGGATCAACGAGCCGCCGGAGCTTGCCAAAAGCCTGCGCCTGATCCGGGTTCACGATTACCGCCCGCACCATCACCTGGAAATCATTATGAGCGACGAGAAGGGCGTAGCTATCGGTATATTGCGCCCGGACAAACTCGCCGACCGGGCATTCTGACAAGAACATTTGTTCTGTATACGTAGGTTGGGTTGAGCGGAAACGCAAAACCTAAACCTCATTCAATACGTAAGCGAAACCCAACACTTTTTTGCCGACCGCCCAATGTTGGGTTTCGCTTGTACATTATCCGAAACATGGTCTTTGAT
>DATBWK010000235.1:0-6071 GCA_036514835.1 Bellilinea sp. | reverse complement strand
CCAATTCTACCAGAGGAAGGCTGCTTGTCACTTCCGCATTCCTGTCTTATACTTAGCGCGACAATTCACCACAGCGAGGGAAAATGAGCTACGACTATCAGGAGACCACCAACGATCTCTTAAAACGCATCGACATCCACAGCAAATACGGCGGACGCAACATTGATGAGTGGATGCTGGAAATTCTGCCGCTGAAAGCCGGGCAGACCATTCTGGATGTGGGTTGCGGTGCTGGGAAACAGTGTTTTCTTTACCACGATCATCTAAAAGGCCAGGCAGCCATCACCGGCGGCGACGTCAATGGCGAATTGCTGGACCAGGCGCGCCGCGAAAACTTGCGCCTGGAAAAAGACGTCACTTTTCAACCGCTGGATTTTAATCAGTCCTTCGGATTTCCGGATAACACATTCGATCTGGTTTCCTGCTGTTTTGCCATTTACTACGCGGTCGATATCCCCTACACCATCCGCGAATTTCACCGCGTGATCAAACCCGGCGGCGTGATGTTCACATCCGGCCCCATGCCGACCAACAAGAAATTGTTTTACGACATTATCACCGAAGCGACAGGCAAGACTATTCCACCCATGCCGGGATCATCGCGTTTCAGCACGGAAATTTATTCAGCCATTCAATCCACTTTTGCCAAGACGGAGTTAAAACTCTTCGAAAATCCATTGACCTTCGAGACCGTCGAGCCGTTCGTGGAGTATACACGCGCGTCGCTCTCGGAGGACCGCAAGCTGTGGAACTCGTTCTTCCAGACCAAGGATGATTTCCAGCGCATCATGCGCCAGATCGAAGCCGTCGCCGCCCGCCGCCTGGAAAAAGCCGGCAAACTGGTGATGACCAAGGTTGTCGGCGGCATTTTGACGACCAAATAACCCATGACTGATGCAATGACTTTCTTCGGACGACGGGTTTTGTTCATCGGCGCCCACCCGGACGACATCGAGATCGGAGCGGGTGCGTTGATCGCGCACATCGCAGATAAAACCGAACTGCAGTGTGTAACCCTCTCCGACAACCAGAAGAACCCAGACCTGCAGCACCTGGTCGGCGAACATTACAACAGCATGGCTGTGCTGGGTGTCTCCAAAGAAAAGATCATCCTCGGCGAATTCGAGACACGCCGCTTCCCCCACCAACGCCAGGAGATTTTGGAATTTATGCTCATGCTGCGGCGCGATTTCCAGCCGGACATCGTATTCGTACACAGCAAGGCAGATATTCACCAGGATCACGGCACGGTGACCGACGAAGCACTGCGGGCATTCCGCGGTACGACGGTGCTGGGTTTTGACGTCATCCGATCATCGTATGGTTTCTTCCCCAGCTTTCTGGTGGAGGTCGGCGAAGAAGATGTAAAGAAGAAGATCGAAGCGCTGGCGCAATATACGACGTATCAGAGCCGTTATTATTTCGAGGCGGATGTAACCCGCTCGACGCTGGTACGTTTTGGCGCGATATGCGAACGTCCATTCGCCGAGGGTTTTGATATTTTGCGGGTGGTGGGATCGTTCGGCTGCCTCCAAGGTTAGCTTAATTTCAATATACCTTCCTGGCGAGCATCATCACGCCTGAAGTAGGTGTAAATTGGCGTTAAAATAATCGGATTGTGACGAAATCAGCCGATCTGATCGCGTATCTGTTCGATGGACAGCCGCACCCACTCTCGGGTGTCTTGACGACCTGGCTGGATGCATCGCCGCGTTATGCCTCATTTGTCGAGACCTACCGGGATAAGATCCGCAAAAAGTTGCGGGTGACTCGCGATGCTGAAGGTCAATTGGATGTGCTGGGGGAATTGGAACTGCCGTACCATCTTTTGACCGATCGCCGCCTGGAGGTGGTTTACGAGCCTTATGCCAGCTTAAAAAGGCGCGGTCCTGATTTTGCTGTCACTTATCGGACCAATTTGACATTCAATATTGAACTGTCGCGCATCCACCTGGAAGAAACCGGGGATGAAGCCGCAGATTTGGTGCGGAGGCAAGAACGCATCCTGCGCCTTTTGCTGGATAAATTGGGGCAGATGCAGGCAGGAAGAGCCAATTTGCTTGTGATTCACGCTCGCGGGCAAGTTGACCGATTGATAAATTTATCCGGTCTGATTCAATCGCTTAAAGCCAGAGTGGATGGGAGGGATCCCAAGTTTTTTCTGAACAGCCAGTACGATAGTCCAACAGCCTTCTACAAGGATTTTCTGCACCTCAGCGGGATGATATTCTGGACAACCAGCAACCAGGTTTGGGGGAATAAACAGAGCAAATTTGGGCTGCCGGAGAAGGTTTTAGATCTGGTAAGGTCTCTGCTATTGGTCAAATCAGATTAATAACAAAGATCGACGGCCCCACGAAAAGGCGCATAAAATGCGGGGCGTCGATCTAAAGGGATACCTCTTCATAACCACTCAAGAATAAAATAGGGATCGACGGGGGCGTCGATCCCTACAGATACCAATTTGAAATTAATCGCGGATGCCGACTTCGATGTCGCTGCCGTTGACACGCACCGGGTAGGATGGCGCGTCAATAAAAGCCGGCAGAGCCAATGCCTTGCCGGTGCGCACGTCGAAGCGCGCGCCGTGGCGCGGGCAGATCACAGTGTAGCCATCCACCAGCTCGCCTTCGCCAACCGGACCGCCGTCGTGGGTGCATACGTCGCCCATGGCAAACAATTTGCCGGCGATATTGAATACGACGATATTTTCTTCACCGATGGTGAGGAAAATACGCGTGCCGTTTGGCACCTCGCTGACGTCAGCCACCGCATAAAAGGTATATTCGGATTCTTTGATTTCTTCCCCCACGATTATTCCTCCACCAATTCGTCGTTGGCTTCGCCAAGCCCGTACACGCCCGCCTTAAGCACTTTGAGCGGCAGCAGCGCGCATTTTAACCTTACCGGGCCAAGGTCAATGCCAAGATTGTCCAACACATCCTGTTTGGTCAATGTCTTAACATCATCCACCCTCTTGCCAATCACCGATTCGACCAACAAATCAGCCGAGGCTTGCGATATAGCGCAGCCGTGACCGCTGAAGAGGGCTTCGGTAACGATGCCGTTGGCATCGACCCGCAGGTCAATGCGTATGTGGTCCCCGCATAACGGATTTTCGTCCTCGAACGAGATATCGTGAGGATCGAGTTCGCCGCGATACAGCGGCATCTTATAGCGCTCAATAATGACTTGCCGATAAAGATCATCCATATTGTTTTTGCCTAGCCAAAAATTTGCTGAACCTTGCCCAAACCGGCTACCAGCAGGTCCACTTCTTCGATGGTGTTGTAAACATAAAAACTGGCGCGTGTGGTCGCCGGCAGGTTGAATTTCTCATGCAGCGGCATGGCACAATGGTGACCGGCGCGTACCGCGATGCCTTCACTATCCAAAATCTGGGCAATATCATGCGGGTGAACACCAGCCAGGGTGAAAGACGCCACTCCGCCTTTATAATCGGCGGTCGGCCCAAAGACTTTCAATCCATCGACTTCGTTGAGGGCTTCCAGTGCATACGATATGATGGAATGTTCGTGGCGCGCAACATTCTCCATGCCGAGGTTGGTCAAATAGTCCACCGCGGCGCCAAACCCGATGGCTTCCGCGATGGCGGGGGTACCAGCCTCGAATTTGTGGGGCAGCTCGTTGGGGGTAAAACTACGCAAATAGACTTTTTTAATCATGTCGCCGCCGCCCAGGAATGGCGGCATGGCGTCGAGCAGCGCTTCTTTGCCGTACAGCGCGCCAATGCCGGTTGGACCAAGCATTTTATGGGCGGAGAAGGCCAGAAAATCGCAATCCAGGTCTTGCACGTCGACGGGAAGGTGCGGCACGGATTGAGCGCCGTCCACCAAAGTCAACGCCCCAGCCTGGTGTGCCAGAGCGATGATTTCTTTGGCCGGATTGATGGTTCCCAACACGTTGGACATCTGCGTGAAAGCCACCAAACGGGGAGATTGGGTCAATAGCTCACGGTAGACGGTCAAATCAAGCAGCCCATCGGCTGTGACCGGGATAAACTCGAGACGCAGGTTGAGTTCGGCTGCCAGCATGTGCCAGGGCACCAGATTGGAATGGTGCTCCATCTCAGTCAAGATGACCAGGTCGCCAGCTTTTAATTTATTTCGACCCCAGCTGTGGGCCACCAGGTTAATTGATTCGGTGGTATTGCGGGTGTAGATGATTTCCCGGGCTTTTTTGGCGCCTATGAATTTGGCAATTCGCTCGCGGGCACCTTCGTAGGATGCGGTCGATTCTTCAGCCAGAGTATGCACGCCGCGATGTATATTTGCATTGGTGTGTTGGTAAAAATCGTTCATCGCCTGAATGACGCTGAACGGTTTTTGGGATGTGGCGGTTGAATCAAGATACACCAGGCGCTTGCCGCCGGTTACCGTGCGTCCCAGGATCGGAAAATCATTCCGGACCCGCAGCAAGTCGAGCATCGCAGGTTGAGAATTTTCCATCTATTATCCTGCCTCCATCATAAGATCAAGCGGAGCAGATTATTCCTGCCCGGCCAATTCGGCTTTTGAGGCTTTTTTCGCCGGGAAGCGAATATGTGCCGAGTTCTGGGGATACCACAGGATATGGTCAGGTACCATCCAACCGTCAGTCAGAAACACATTCGAGCGGAACTGGACCGCCACCATCTTCGAGTCTACCTGGACAACGATCCCTTTCAACCACCCGCGTACCCGGTCGCCATTTTTATCGTGATCACAGAAAACTTCCACCATATCGCCAACTTCAAAGGCTGATTCTGGTTCGGGCGGATGCATAAAGGGTACATTCGACATTTAACACACTCCAACTTCTATCTTTCTCAAAATTCGTTCGTTCATTTTAGCACAGCCAGCAGTGGATCGTTCCCACTGACTTTTTACAATCCCCCCACCGGGAGAAAATAGCCCCTGAAATTGCTTTAACTAACCGTGGTACGCCGCCATTTTCTTGGCAATGGATAACTGAAAGCGCTCGCGCACGCCTTCAAAAGGAATGCGCTGCATGATCGGGTCAAAGAACCCGGAGACGATGAGCCGTTCAGCCTCGACGCGCGGGATGCCGCGGGCGCGCAGGTAAAACACCTGGTCAGGATCAATTTTGCCAACAGTGGCGCCGTGGGTGCAGCGCACATCATCCGCCAGAATTTCCAGTCCAGGGATCGAATCTGCGCGGGCATTCCGGCTGAGGACCAGGTTGCGGTTCGCCTGGTAGCCATCGGTTTTCATGGCGCCGGGAGCCACGTAGATCATGCCCTGCCAAACGACACGGCTGCTGTCGATCAGCGCACCCTTGAACAGCAGGTCGCTGGTGGTGTTCGGTGCACGGTGATTTTGCTGCGAGTCGTAATCCAGATGCTGTTTACCATCAGTGAAGTAGAATCCGGACATACGCCCGAGGCTGCCGCGACCAATCAAATCAATTTCGGCAAAGTTTTTGGTTACATTGCCGCCGATGGCGCCAAATATCCAGTCCAGATTGGCATCCTGCCCAACTTGCGAGCGTTCGTGGGTGAAATTCCAAACGTGCTCGCCCCAGGACTGCAATTCGACAAAGGTCAAATTGGCCTCATCGCCCACGTGAATTTCCACCAGGCCGGCATGGAAAGCAGGCGCCTTTTCGGTCGGCGAGGCGTACTCGTGAACGTAGGTGGCGGTAGCGCCAGCCTCCAGCCAGACCATCACATGCGAGACATGCGCCAGGGCTTCACCTGGGCCCCACAACAAGGAATGCAGCGGTTGTTCAATGGTGACACCACGCGGCACGTACAGGACGACGCCATTATCAGCCAGTGCAGCCGCCAGGGAAGCAAATTTGCCCTCATTGGCAGTCACCACTTTGCCCATGATCTTTTCGAGCAAAGCCGGGTGTTTTTGTTCAGCGGTACGCAGATCGGTAAATACGACGCCCTGGTCAGCCAAATCTTTCGAAAGGCTGATTTGAGCGCCGCCAGGCATAAGGATTACCTGACCGCCATGTTCTTTGTCAGCCACCGGCTTCATTAAGTCCTCGGGCAGAGGCGCCAAGTCGAGGTATGCCTCGGCTTTGGGCAGGTGGAACTGGTC
>DATBWK010000234.1:0-5852 GCA_036514835.1 Bellilinea sp. | reverse complement strand
CGCGAGGTGGAACGACTTCTCAATGAGCTCACCGCTGTCAACCAGCGTCTACGAGAATATGCCATTCAGGCTGAAGACCTTGCGACCGCCAAAGAACGCAACCGGTTGGCACGCGAAATTCACGACGGTCTTGGGCATTATTTGACTACGATTTATATGCAAATCCAGGCAGCCCGAGCTGTCTCAGGCAATGACAAAGGACGCGCGGAAGCTATTTTGTCTAAAGCACAGAACCTGACACAGGAAGCATTGACAGACGTGCGGCATTCAGTGGCAGCCCTGCGCTCTCCGATCGATGGTCATAAGCCTCTGGCAGATATGATTGGTGGATTGCTGGATGGCGCCAGGAACGCTGGAATTGAACCTGAGCTTATCGTTAGTGGGGATGAGCGTCCGCTCAACCCTCAGACCCGCTGGACATTGTACCGGGCAGCACAGGAAGGCATCAGCAATACCTGCAAACATGCCCATGCCTCGCGTCTTTGGATTAATCTGGATTTTACGCAAAGCGCCTGTGTTGAACTTGAGGTCGAGGATAATGGCATTGGTCCTGGCGAGTACAAAGAAGGTTTTGGGTTAATGGGATTAAAAGAACGAGTTAACAGTGTAGGCGGAGAGTTAAAAATTGGCTCTTCCACCAAAGGCGGTTTTGAATTCGACATCAAGGTGCCGGCATGAATCAAATCATCAAAGTTTTACTGGTGGACGACCAGTCCTTGTTCCGTGAGGGTTTGAGAACCTTGCTCGAAGTTCAACCGGATTTCCAGGTTGTGGGCGAAGCAGCCAATGGCGAAGAAGCGCTGCGGTTAACTGCCACTAACCAGCCCGAAGTCGTATTAATGGATCTGCGCATGCCGGTTATGGATGGCGTGACCGCTACAAGGCGCGTACGGGATCTGTTCCCCAATATCCGTGTCATCGTACTGACTACTTTTGACGACGACGAAACCGTTTTCGATGGATTGCGGGCAGGCGCGGTCGGTTACCTGCTCAAAGACGTCACTTCGGAAAAGTTGTGTGAGGCTATTCGGGCGGCCTCCCGCGGCGAATATTTTATGCAGCCATCGATTACCGCGAAAGTGATGTCCGAATTTACCCGCATGGCCCGCACCCCGCGGACGCAAGTCAATGACCTGGCGGTGGATCTTTCCAGCCGGGAGCTGGAGGTGCTGCGTCAAGTAGCTACTGGCGCCAGCAACAAAGAAATCGCCGATCTATTAGTGATAGCGGAGGGCACCGTCAAAAACCACCTGACCAGCATTTTGGCAAAGTTGGATGCCCGAGACCGCATGCAGGCAGTCCTCAAAGCGCGCGAGTATGGCATCATCTGATTCAAAACCACCAACAGGCAACCCCGATATGGAACAGAATTCAGCCCACAACCCAATTAAAAGTTCCCGCCCAGGCTTCGTATATATCATCGGCATCATTATGGTCGCCATCGGCGTATTGGTGCTGGCGGATCAATATTTAAAAACCGGCTGGTTATTGCTGGCCTTTGCTCCGATTTTCGGGATATTCTTCCTGGTAGAAGCAATGCGCACTCAGCGGTTCGTCTACCTGGTGCTTGGCGGGCTGTTGACCGGAGCCGGGCTGGGCGGATTTGTCGGCATGAGTGAATTGTTTGACCGGCCATTGGCGCATGACGTTGGCTGGCTGTTGGTATTTTTTGCGCTGGGTTGGGTGGCCATCGCCGTGCTTTCCCGCAAGCTGAAAGCTAAACCCGCCTGGTGGGCGCTGATTCCGGGAGGCATTATCTTTTCGGTAGGTTTGGCCTTCCTGTTCACCGAACTGCGATTAATTGACTTTGTTTTGTGGGTGGTGACTGGTACTGGCCTAGTGCTTCTGATCTGGGGTGTGTATTGGCGTTTATTCGGGTTGATTATTCCCGGTAGCTTGATGGTCACCACGGGTCCGGGGATTTACCTGGCCTGGGGCACCACTATGGGTACCAACCCGCTGGCCAAAACTGGCATCATGCTGGCCATTTTTGCGCTCGGCTGGGCATTAATCATTCTCTTTTCGCGGGTTGTTACCGCAAAATTTATCTGGTGGCCATTAATTCCGCTTGGCATTTTGGCGATGGTGGGATGGGGTTTGTACATAAGCGGTGATCCGGAAAACGCCACAGCCTTCATTGCTAATACGGGTTCAATTGGGCTGATTATCTTCGGTCTTTATTTGCTGCTGCTTCGCAAGGGGATACACCGCTAAGCGAAGCCACACTGTAGGAACTCAACAGGCATGCGGCGCCATGAAGTACCCACGAAATTTTGTGGGAGAGAAAATCTCCATCTGTTCAAGATTGTCCAGCGGTCTTATAATTACACCTTGTCGTTGTAAACAGGCTTTCGAGTTTGTAGATTCCTCGCTGCTGCGGGTTAAGTATAGGTAGGTAAAATGATCGAAAGAACAGACCTTCGCAATATTGCGATTATTGCGCATGTTGACCATGGTAAAACCACTTTAGTCGATGGATTACTGCGCCAATCGCGAGTTTTCCGTGAAAACCAGGTTGTCCAGGAACGCGTGATGGACTCGAATGACCTGGAACGCGAGCGCGGTATAACCATTTTGGCTAAAAACACCGCCATCACCATTCCAGACCCCAAAACCGGGCAAATGGTCAAGATTAATATCGTCGATACGCCCGGGCATGCTGATTTTGGCGGCGAGGTCGAGCGGGTGATGAACATGGTCGACGGGGTTCTGCTGCTGGTGGATGCGGCGGAAGGTCCCATGCCGCAAACTCGTTTCGTGCTTAAAAAAGCACTGGAATTAGGTCATAAGGCTGTCGTGGTAATAAATAAAATGGACCGTAAGGATGCCGATGCTTCCGCGACGTTGAACGGCACCTTCGATTTGTTCATCGAACTGGGCGCAACCGAAGAACAGGCGGACTTTCCAATCATTTATGCCAACGGCATCACGCAGCAAGCCGGAGAGACGGAAGAAATGGGTCCGGATCTTCAACCGCTGTTCAATGCCATCCTGCGTCACATCCCTTGTCCGGTGGTTGACCCGTCTGCTCCGTTGCAAATACTGGTGACCAGCCTGGGTTATGATGATTATCGCGGCGTGACTGCCATTGGGCGAATCTTTGCTGGAAAAATTACAGCCGGGCAGAACCTGGCGCGCATCAAGGTGGATGGGTCCATCGTACCGGAACGGGCGCGCTACATGTTTGCCTTTCAAGGCTTGCAGAAGGTCGATGTTGCAGAGGCTAGCGCCGGCGAAATTGTGGTCGTTTCCGGGCTGGAGGGGATTGAAATTGGCGAAACCCTGGGAGATCCGGATAACCCAATTGGCCTGCCGCCCATCCGCGTAGAAGAACCCACCGTCCGCATGACTTTCGGCGTCAACACTTCGCCATTCACAGGACGGGAAGGTAAGTGGAGTACCTCGCGGAAATTGCGCGAGCGATTGCTGATGGAATTACGAAACAACGTAGCTTTGCGTGTAGCCGAAACTGAATCAGCGGATACCTTCCTGGTGTCCGGCAGGGGAGAGCTTCACCTGGCCATTTTGATCGAGACAATGCGCCGCGAGGGTTACGAGTTTCAGGTTTCGCGTCCCGAGGCGATCATGCGCGAAGGACCTGATGGCGAATTGCTGGAACCGTTCGAAGAAGTGCACATTGAAACCAGCGGTGATACCGTGGGCGTGGTGGTGGAAATGCTGGGCCAACGTAAGGGTCAGCTGATCGACCTGATCAACAACCCGGACACAACCGTCCATCTGACCTATATTATCCCCACCCGTGGTTTGCTCGGTTTCCGTTACCAATTCCTGACCGCCACGCACGGAATGGGCGTGATGCATTCCATGTTCAACGGGTATCATCCGTTGGCAGGCAACCTGCCCGGCCGAAACTCGAGTTCTATTGTTGCCTGGGAAGCCGGCGTAACCACCAATTTCGGTTTAAAAAATGCTGAAGAACGGGGTGTTTTGTTCCTTGGACCAGGCGTTGAGGTGTATGAAGGCATGGTGGCAGGCGAAACGCAACGTCCGCTAGACCTGCCGGTCAATATATGCAAGAAAAAGCATCTGACCAATATGCGCTCATCTAACAAAGATATCGAAGTCCGATTGACCCCGCCGCGTCAAATGAGCCTGGATGAGGCGCTCGAATACCTGGCTGAGGACGAACTTCTCGAGATTACACCGGTCAACTTCCGCATCCGCAAAAGAATTCTGAATACTGAAGATCGCGGCAAATTGACGAAGAAAGCCAAAGAACTGCTGGAAGTCGAATAAAATACTAACTGTGGGATTTTTGAAACAAATCCCACAGTTTATTTAAAGACGTGTTTAGCCGCGATTCCAGGGCTTCGCCTTTCTGGGTGGTGACGTCATCTTCGTTCTCGAATACCACATATGGCACTTGATAGCCTTGAATTTCGATAAATTCCGGGTGTGGTGAGCTGACCTGATGCCAGTCAACTTCGCGGTAAAGGAATTCCATTTTTTCATCCTCGAGTCCATGCTCCAGGATGCTGTCCGGTCGGTCGGGGTTGAAGCGTCTGCGATTCTTCCGCAGCGATTCCTCCCAGGACACATTGACGTATAAAATGGCGCACTGGCTGGCGACTTCTGGTGAAAGATGCTGGAAAGCCTTCTGGTAGCCGTCATGCTCCGAACCGCGTGAAAATTCGATGATGGCTGTATGGCATTGCCCGTCATGGCTTCGGTCGCGCAGCCATTTTTGGTATTCAAGGGACAATCGTTCGATGAGTACATCCCAATGATGGTTTCCGAGAAAGTACCCATCCGAATCGCTATGGAGACGGGGATATCCCATTTTTTCAAGAATGGCGTCCTCTTCGAACCAGCCCCATAAAATCGGGAAATCATCAAATTCGGTCATTTGGCCAATGTGAAATTTTTCAAGTCGCTGCTCTGGCGGTGTCTTTTTTAGAAAATCGATGATCTCGGACTTGCCGGCAGCCGGACGAGCCAGGAGTAAGATAGTGTCGAAGCAGTGCGATAGTGTCATGGATCCTCAACAGGGTTAACAGAATGGCTTGGGTAAATTATACTGTGAAGAGAAAAGTTTGCCTTCATTGGATCAGGAGATACGCTGCCGCCGGCAATTATGAAACCCAATTTCATTCAGATTCTCTGCCTGATCTCTCTCCTTTTGGGGATTGTAACCGGTTGCAATCCTACGCCGGTAGCTACTGTTCCCGCTGAAAACCCGACGGTATCCAGCCCAACCATTCCAGCAGCCACAACGCTGCAAACCAGCGAGCCTACCACGGCACCAGTCATCACCCCTGTGGCCGCGGACGGCTACCGCTTAGCCTATGACTTCAACGTGGCGATAAATTACGAGGAAAAACAGGTCGAAGTCGGCCAAACAATCGTGATGCATGAGCTGCCGGATGGCGTCGGAAATCTGCTGTTAGTCGTTGAACCCAACCGCTTCCAGGGCGGTTTTTCGTTGAGTAATATCTCGGTTAATGAGATAGAGGTTGGCGATTATACGCTTGAAGGAAATCAGCTGGGTTTTCGCTTGCCAGAAGGGGTTCAGACAGCGGATTCCATCCAGATCAATTTGACCTACACCTTGCAGTTGCCGACAATACCGCCGCCGTCCGACCTTTATAAACCGCAGCCCTATGGGTATACCGACCGCCAACTTAATCTGGTGGATTGGTATCCTTTTGTACCGCCGCTGGACGACCTGAACCAATGGGTGATTCATCCGCCGCATGTTTTTGGCGAGACTCTGGTTTACCCGCTGGCTGATTTTAACGTTGAGCTTGAATTGTATGGCAATAACACACCGCTGATCGTCGCTGCCAGCGGTCCAGGCAGCCGAACTGAAAACCGCTACCATTATGAAATGC
>DATBWK010000233.1:0-5559 GCA_036514835.1 Bellilinea sp. | reverse complement strand
AGCGGCAGCCCGATCTCATTGTTGAGATTGCCCGGATTCTTTAGAACCCGGTAACGGAGGCTGAGCACCTCGGCGATCAATTCTTTGGTGGTCGATTTTCCGACGGAGCCGGTGATGCCAATCACATGCAGGTCATGTTTGCGCCGCCAATAGCGGGCGATATCCTGCAGCGCCTTAAGCGTATCTTCCACCCGCAGTGCGAAGGGCGGCACAGGAATGGTCATCTGCGGTCCCAGGCTGCCTTTGCGCAGGTCAATCACCGGACAGTGCAGATCCAAATCGCGCTGTACCAAAGCCAGATGCGCGCCTTTTTGGAAAGCTTGCTCGACGTAATCGTGCCCATCCGCACGTTCCCCTTTTAAGGCCACGAACATTCCAGCCGGGATCACTTGCCGCGAATCGATGGCTGCCTCGCTGATGAGCAAGGTAGCCGCTTCGGGGCGGGTGCCGGTTAAGGCTTCGAGGACGTCGGCAAAAGTGAGCAAAATTTTTCCTTATTGTTGTGCCATCTGCTGGCGGACTGAATCGGGCGGGAGTTTCATCAATACGGTCAGCTCGCTGACCACTTCACTGAAGACAGGGGCAGCGACAACCGAACCCCAGGGAGAACTGGTTGGTTTTTCCAGCCAGATGTAAACAATAAATTTGGGGTCATCCGTAGGTCCCCAGCCAACGAAAGAGGCATTGGTCACGCTGGACTCATACCCCCGCGGACCGGGAATTTCCGCGGTGCCAGTCTTGCCGGAGACGCGGTAACCTTCTACCAGGGCAATTGAGGCTTCGTTTTCCAGTGAATTGGCCAGCATTTCGCTCAGCGTGTGTGCCGTTTCAGCTGAAATAACCTGGCGCACCAACCGCGGACTGATGTCATACTGATGACCATCCTGGATGTACGCTTTGACCACGTGCGGCGCCATCATTTTGCCGTCATTGGCAATTGCCGCGGTGGCGGTGATCATCTGGATGGGGGTGGCAGCTACGCCCTGGCCAAAGGAGTTTGTGCCAAGGTTGACCGGGTACCAGTTCTGGTCGCCAGGCAGGCTGAGGGGGTAGACTTGCTCGCCAGCCAGGTCGATGCCGGTGTATTTGCCCATACCAAAATTCTGGATGTAGGTGTAGAAAGTGGTCGGACCCATTTCTGTGGCAATCCAGGCCAGGCAGACGTTGAGCGAGTGCTGCAAGCAGCCAGTCATATCTTGCGGGCCCCAGGCGCCGCGGTCCCAGTTGTAGATCCACAACCCACCCACTTCAATGGCGCCGGTATCGACAAATGGAGTTGTGGGGGTCACGGTGCCCGAGTCGAGGGCAGCCGCCATGGTTAGCACCTTGAAGACCGAGCCAGGTTCGTACAACTGGCTGATCGCCCGGTTGTAATGACTCCCCAGAGGGAAGACGTCGCCGTATTTTTGATATTCGTTCGGGTTGAATGCCGGGGTGGTTGCCACCGCCAGCATTTCACCGGTTTCCGGATCCATTACCAATATTGTGGCTGCCTCGGCTCCGCTGTCTTCCAGCGCTTTTTGAGCGATGCGCTCCATGGCTGCCTGAATGCCGCGATCAATGGTTAAGATCAGGCTGGAGCCCGGTGGAACCGAGGGAATCTCCTGAATTGCGGTTGGGTTCATGGGCAGCACGACCTGTGTATCCGTGCCTGCCAGAAGGTTATTATACTGTTCTTCCAGACCTAAAATTCCGCGTCCATCTACCCGGTCGTAATAGTTGTAAAAGCCGAGGATGTTGGCTGCTAAAGAGTTTTCAGGATAGCTGCGGCGCAGATGTGCCACCCAGTGCACCCCGTTGAGTGAGGGAGTTGCTCCTTTTTTAGGCTTCTCGGCAATTTCGTATTCAGCCAGTTTCTTCTCCAGCTGGTGAACTATGTCCGCTGAGACGAAATCGGCGACAACCATGTATTTTTCGTTGCCTTCCTCTACATAGGAACGGGCAATCTTTTTGACCTGGGAGTAATCCAACCCAAGGATGGCGGACAAATCCTGTGCAATGGTGTCTGAGTTAATCACCTGCGGGGGAGCGATGCCGATTTCATAAACTTCCGTGTTGCCGGCCAGCAGATTGCCCCAGCGGTCGTAAATGTTGCCGCGTTCGGGTTTTAATATCCGGACTTCCTGGTTGTAGGTCTTTTCCAGGAAGGAAATGAGCTCTTTTGCCTGCGGGCTGTTCTGCACCCGCACAATTTGAAAAATGATCGCCAGACCGGCGATAATGAAAATTGCTCCAATTAAGCGCATTCGTCCGTTGCTGTTACTCATGGCTTTATCCCCCGGCTTTCGATTAAGTCGAAGGTGCCCTGGTACAGCCACTCCCACAGCGATTCCTTATATGCTGGTTTAATAATGGAAGCGTCGGCCGATTCATTTCCGGGTGGAGGCGCCAGGAATACCACTTGCCTGCCGGAATAACCGGGAACAGGGATGTAGACGATGTCTCCCTGGTGTGCAGTTTTATATCCGAGCGCTTCGGCGCGGTCCTGCATAAAAGCTGCCGAGCGTAAAAACGCCAGCTGGGTGCTCAGGTCGGCAATGCGGATTTGCAGGTCTTCGCGTTCCAGTTCGAGTTCGCGAATTTGCGTGCCGGCAGCAGTAGCTTCGGCAGACAAGTACAGATAAACACCGGCAATCAGCATGCCAACCACCAGCACCAGCAGGAGCGCACCAATCCACTGGAGCTGTACGCGCCAGGGGGCTTGTCGGTATGCTTGGACTATTCGCTGGTCAAACACTGGGTAGTGCTCCTATAAGTGGTTTATTGGCAGTTCTGGTATCCGGTTGTATGCAAGGGTTATGCCATTTCGAGCTTTTCGGCGACTCTCAGCCGGGCGCTGCGCGCACGCGGGTTTGTTAACGTTTCTTCATCGGCGGGGACAATGGGGTGGCGGGTGATGACTCGGAGTGTGGCTTTGTGGTCGCAATTGCATTCTGGCTGCTCCGGCGGACATATACAGTCTTTGCTTTCATTCCTAAAATAATGTTTCACGAGACGGTCTTCCATGGAATGAAACGAGATGATTGCCACGCGGCCGCCGGGGTTGAGGGCTGATACTGCCAGTGGCAGCACTTTTTCGACTGACTGCAGCTCCTGGTTGACCGCGATCCGCAGCGCCTGGAAGGTGCGCGTGGCCGGGTGGATTCGGCTGCGCTGTCCGCCCATCGCCCGACTGACGATCTCCGCCAGCTGCTGGGTTGTGGTCACCGGCCGCTGACGAACGATGGCGGCGGCGATACGCCTGGATCCGCGTTCCTCTCCGTAACGCCAGATCAGGTCAGCCAGGTCATTTTCCGGCAAATTATTGACAAGTTCGGAGGCATCCAGCGGTTGGGTGGGGTCAAAGCGCATGTCGAGCGGCCCCTGGCTCTGGAAAGAAAACCCGCGCTGCGGTGTATCCAGCTGCATGGAAGAGAGCCCAAGGTCGAAGACGATCCCATCTACTGACTGCCAGCCAAGTTTTAGCATTTCATCCAACAGTTGCACATAGGAGGCGTGGACAAACGTTACCCGGTCTTGGAAAACTAAAAGGCGCTGACTTGCGATTGCCAGCGCCTGCGGGTCTCGGTCAAGTGCCAATAGAAGGCCATCCGGTGCACTATTTTCCAAAATCCCCCAGGCATGTCCACCTGCCCCGACGGTTGCGTCAATGTATTTGCCTGGGCTGCGTGGCATCAAAGCAGTTATAATTTCATGGTAAAGTACGGGCAGATGCGGAGGCTGTGGCTGCAAAGTGGACTGCCTTCATCTGGTTACAACCGAATGCTGATGTCTGAATACCGGTCCGATTGTTTCGCCGGGTCATTGGCCTCTTCGTGACGGTTCCACTGGTCCGAAGACCAGATCTCGAAGTAGGTGCCATTGCCTACGACCATGGCATCGCTGTCAAGGCCGGCGAAAGTCCGCAAAAATTGCGGAATGAGGATACGGCCGGCTTTGTCGACCTCGACCCGGCTGGCGGAGGAGAAAATCCACCGGCGGAAGTCGCGGCCATCGGAACCGGTCATGCTGGCGTCGGAGATGCTTTGGGCGAGTTGGTTGAACTTATCGGGTGGCAGCACCAACAGGTTCTGATCGAACCCGCGAGTGACGTAAGCGCTGCCATCCAGCAACTCCCGGTAACCGGAAGGAATGGTCATGCGGCCTTTGTCATCAATGGTGTGCTCGTACTGCCCAAGGAACATAAGTTCTAAATCTCCCTTAATGGTGGAACGCCGGTAAAACCGGCGTTCCCTACCACTTCCACCCACTTATCTCCACATTCCTCCACATTTTACAGGATTTCTATCCACAATTCAAGCGATTTTGCGATTCTTTAAGTTTAATTCGCATATTCATTACATTTAAGGACAGCAAACACATGAAACCACAGCTTTTTGCACTGATCACAGCAATATGTTGGGGAGTTGGGGGTTACTTCGAAAAGAAGGGGTTGCATCTTGGCAACTTCAGCCCGACCATGGGGATCACCATCCGCACCGCGGTGGCACTGGTTATTTTGGGCATCGTCAGCTACCCACAATGGAAGACCATTCCTCAGGCAGGGTCCAAGTCCCTCCTTTATATGATCATCGGCGGCGGGGTGGTGGCAGGCGCTGTGGGTATGCTGTGTTTTTACACCGCCATCAAGGGAGCGCCGCTCAACCGGGTGATGCCGATCGCCTTCACCTCGCCATTATTTGGCGCGCTGATGGGGCTGGCTTTCGGCGGCGAACCCATGACCGTCAAAGCAGCGGTTGGCATGGCGATGACGGTGGGCGGCATCGTTCTGTTGACCACCGGCTGAACCTTAAGCGCGGTTTTCTAAATTTCTTGGTTTGAACCCTGAACGCCTGTATAATCAGGGTCAACCTACAAATCAGGCGGGTGTCCTTATGGCCAAGTTGTTCCTTTACGATACTTACGCGCGCGAAGTCCGCGAATTCGAGCCGCTCAAAGCAGACGAAGTCGGTCTCTACACCTGCGGTCCAACCGTTTACAACTCTGCTCACATTGGCAATTTGCGCACCTACATCTTTGAGGATCTACTGCGCCGAACGCTGGCTTTCAACGGCTACCAGGTCAAGCATGTGATGAATATTACCGATGTTGGGCATTTGGTTTCGGATGCCGATACCGGCGAAGACAAGATGGAAAAAGGCGCTCGCCGTATGGGTGTTTCCGCCTGGCAAATCGCTGAAGCCTACACAACCGAATTCCGAAATGATCTGGCGCGCCTGAATATCCTCGAGCCGACCATTTGGTCGCGCGCCACCGATCATATCCCTGAGCAAGTCGATTTCATTAAATGCATCGAGGCCGCCGGCTATACCTACATTACTTCGGATGGTGTGTACTTCGATACCAGCAAGCTGCCTTCTTATGGGTATCTGGGCCGGCTGGACATCGAAGGCCTGCAAGCCGGCATGCGCATCGACATGGGCGAGAAACTCAACCCAACTGATTTTGCCCTGTGGAAGTTCAGCCCGCCCGGACAGAAACGCCAGATGGAATGGGAAAGTCCCTGGGGTATAGGTTTCCCCGGCTGGCATATCGAATGCTCGGCTATGTCCGCCAAAT
>DATBWK010000232.1:0-4975 GCA_036514835.1 Bellilinea sp. | reverse complement strand
GCGCCAATGGCAAACAAAATGAACGAGGTTATGGCAGCCGTCCAGGCCGAACCGCCTAATTCTTCCGGATCGATCCCGAGTTCCTCTCTGGCCATCACATCAATGGCTGTATCTCGGTTGGAGAGGATTTTCGCTGCCATTTGCTGCGCCTGGTCAATCGGCAGGCCGCGCGCTTCGTAAATTAATGCCAATTCTTCAGCCTCTTCCTCCGGTGCTTGATCGATTTCTTCGGCTTCGATCTTGATTTGGTGCGAATACAACTCGCGCGAGGACTGAACGGATAACCATTCGCCCAACGCCATGGAAATTGCGCCAGCTAACAGCCCGGCCATGCCGGCGATCAAGATGGATTTATTGTTCATGGAAGCCCCGGCTACGCCCATGACCAGACTCAGATTGCTGACCAGTCCGTCATTGGCCCCCAATACAGCTGCCCGCAGGGCATTCCCGCCGGTTGAACGGTGCCGCCCCTCCAGTTGCGCCAGCGAGCTGCCTTCCATCCCGCCTTTTGCGGATTTTTGGATCTCATTTAACATCATGCCGTGCGATTGCTCCTGCATCGCCATGCCGCGCGCCATACCTTGTCGGGCATAAGCCGTCACACCCGATTTCTCCCGCGCCTGCAGGCTTGGAATGATCAATTCCGGCCCCAGTCTTCTGGCCAGACCAATCAACAGACGGCTGCGCCATTCAGGGTTAAAAGCTGGAAGCGTTATGCCCGCTTCGCTCAGTAACCCTTCCCATTTCTCAGCGTGTTTGATTTCAACGGCTGCCATGCGCCGATAGACTTCAGCGATTCGGGCATCTTGCTGCATTTCAGCCAGAGCATTGTAGGTAAAAGCGCTGTTGCGCTCATCCTCGCGAAAATCCTTGTACAGGTCGATGGTTTTTTGGTCCATAAGATCCCTCCAAACGTATTGTAATCCCCTCCCCTCACCAGGCTGGCTTAAAATGTGCGATAATTTTGCAATGCTACATCGGTCACAGGATCTATCCATCCAACAAACCATATTCAACTACCTGGACGGGGTACGGCTGTCGCGCAGCGCGAACACCTACCGCACCTATCGCAATGCTATGCAGTCCTTTGCCCAGATGCTGATGGATTCCGGCGTGGATGTCCTCAAGACGCCTGTGACAGAGCTGCAGGAGGAAGCCATTACGTGGTTCTCAGACTCGCTCAAAGACTTGGCGCCAACCTCCGAACGTCTCTACCTGACCGCTGCTACCAGTTTGTTCGAGTTCATTGCCGCGGAAAACCTGGCCCAGGTCAATTTGCCGCGCATCCGCCTCCTAATCCGTCAGCGCGCCCGCCGGCCTGGGATTCGCCTGCCGCAATTTCCGAATGATGATATCGAAAAAGTGCTCGAATATATGATCAACATCACAGACCAGCCGCCTGGAGACGAGACTCAGCAGCTGATCGACCTGCGCGACCGGGCTTTTCTGATCACATTGGCAGACACCGGCCTGCGCGTGCATGAAGCCTGCAACCTGGTGCGCGGCGCCATTGATTGGAAGGAATATCGGGCTGTAATCATTGGGAAAGGTAACCGGCAGGATCTGGTACGTTTTTCCGAACGATCGATGGTGGCGGTCAAACGCTATCTGGAAGCCCGGGCACGCATCGATGGTGCTGGCGGAAAACAATTGGGGCGTTTGACGCTTTTTGCCCGCCATGACCGCGCCGCGGGCAAATTGACCAGGCCGATTACACCAACCACCGGACGCAACATCGTTGCTGAAAGAGTCGCTCAAGTGCTGGGCAAAGATGCGGTCGGCACCATCACGCCGCATTCCTTCCGCCATTATTTCGTCACCCGGGTTCTGCGCGGGTCTGGCAACCTCAAACTTGCCCAGGAGCTGGCGCGGCATCGCAACATTGCCGTTACCCAACGCTATGCCCATTTATCCAACGATGAACTGGATAAAGGCTACTGGGACGTATTCGAGAAAAAATAAGCCTCTCCCCTGCCCGATTGAATTGATCCCCAATAAATATGGTATTTTCCGTGCAATAAAATTGCACCTCTTGTATAATTTTTGTAATTCAGATTGTTATTGTCACCTAAATAATGACAGGAGTAATTCACCGCTATGAAGAACACACGATTTGACGTAGCCATCATCGGTGGCGGCATTGTCGGGTTGGCAACGGCAATGGCGCTTTCACAACAAACTCGCGCTTCGGTCGTTGTGCTAGAGGCTGAAAACCGGCTGGCGTACCACCAGACGGGTAACAATAGCGGTGTCATCCATTCTGGGATTTACTACAAACCCGGCTCGCTCAAAGCGGAAAACTGTGTCCGCGGTCGCGAAAAACTGTACAAGTTTTGCGAAGAGCACGATATCCTGCATGAACGCTGCGGCAAACTGATCATCGCGCTCAAAACTGAGGAGCTGCCAGCGTTGGAAACGCTTGAAAAACGCGGCGGCGCCAATGGATTGGAAGGTATCAAGCGTCTTTGTGCTTCCGAGATCCGCGATTATGAGCCGCATGCCATCGGTATTGCCGGATTGTTGGTTCCTCAAACCGGCATTGTGGATTATGTGGCAGTTGTAAATAAATATGCTGAGGTATTCCGCAATATGGGCGGCGAAATTCGCACCAATTCGGAAGTCTTCAAAATTAAGTTTAATACCTATGAATTTCAAATATCGACGCCCTCCGGCGATATCTACTGCCGGACATTGATTAATTGCGGCGGATTACAGTCCGACCGCGTTGCCAGAATGGCAGGTGTCGACCCCGGGCTGCAAATTATCCCGTTCCGCGGTGAATATTATGACGTGGCTGAAGACAAACACGACCTGGTCAAAAACCTGATTTATCCAGTGCCGGACCCGCGCTTCCCCTTCCTTGGCGTCCACTTTACCCGTCGCGTCACAGGCGGCATTGAGGCTGGCCCCAATGCCGTACTGGCATTCAAGCGTGAAGGGTACAAAATGACCTCCGTTTCCGTCGGCGATATGCTTACCTACGGCTTGTACGGCGGCTTCTGGAAAATGGCCTCCAAATACTGGAAAATTGCTATTGGTGAGTTTTACCGCTCATTCTCAAAACACGCCTTTGTGGATGCCCTACGCACCCTGGTTCCCGATCTTGGTTATGATGACCTTACCCGCGGCGGTGCGGGCGTGCGTGCCCAGGCATTGACTCCTGACGGCGCTCTGGTGGACGATTTCCGAATCATCGAAGCCCAAAATATGATCCACGTGCTGAATGCCCCCTCCCCGGCTGCCACCGCATCCATCAGCATCGGGGAGACGATCGCCGAGATCGCCAAGAAGAACTTCGAACTGCCGCTGCGTGCCCGCATGAATTAACGAGGCAGCTCTCTCAGCGTGCTGTTTTGTTCTGCACGAGTGTTTCTGCCAAATACCTGGCGGATTCGTCAATTCCAAGCAGCAGCCCCGACTTGAATTTATTCATCCACAGCATACCCAGGAAATATAATCCTGGAAAGCGAGTCACGCCGCGATCGGAAATGGGGAGTCCAAATTCATCGAAGGCTGGTAACTCGACGATGTTTTCCATGGTAAAACCGCAGGCCCAAATTATCGTTTGGATTTGATTCACATCCGGTTTTAGGGATGTGATCACCGACTCTGGCTGGTTATCCTCACCCGCATCCATTGGCTGAAAGGGAATGTCTAATCCTTCCCGGAAAATATACTCGTCGATTAATTTCAGTAAGGTGGCAGAGAAACCGTCCGCTTGGGCGAGGTTTTCAGCGAGATCTGGAGCGAATATCAGTGCTCCATTCTCGAATCCACGAATATGACCCAGCAACACAATGCCATTTTTCCGAAAAGTCCGCAGATTAATGTCATGTCCACCGTCTTTCCCCGTTGCATGAGGAGGAGCCTTCAAACGGTCCCCAGGAGATGGCAGCATTTCTGGCGTCCGGTCGAAGAATTTGATCTGATTCATCCAATACACAACGTCTTTACCCCGGTATCTCCGGCTAATACGGCCCGCACTGCTGGTGGAAAGAAACACTTTTCGCCCCGCTTCGGAAAGTTCCTCTGCAATCTGGCAGCCAGACTGGCCGGATCCGACAACAAGCACTGCCCCAGGCGGCAGCGATTGCGGGTTTTTATATGCATCCGATGGGATTTGCAAAATATTTTCCGGAAACTGGGATGCAAACGGAGGGATTTTGACTTTTTGGAACATCCCAGTAGCCATGATCACATTGCGGGCTGTATAAGTGCCGCGATTGGTGATCACTCGATATCGATGTAAACCATCTTGAGGTTCAACCTTTGCGACAGTCGTTGAGAATTGAATCGGGAACTGGTTCTCCTGCTCGAACCGATCGAAACGCTGCACAATCTGGCCTCTAGTCATGAATCCATCAGGCTCTGGTCCGTCGTAAACCGCGCCGGGAAGCTGAAAGGTCCAATTCGGCGTAACCAGCGTAAAGGAATCCCAGCGGCGATTCCTCCAGGCATCAGCCACCTGTGATGCCTTCTCCAATACCAAATGCTCCATCCCAACCTGATTTACGTAATGGCTGAGGGATAGACCCGCCTGCCCTGCTCCGATAATGATCGTTTCAATTGATTCAGTCATCTGCCACGCCTTTCAACCAGTAATTCATGTCGTAATTATTACTTAATTTATCATAATTCAAGAGAAATATTCACTTATTTTTCAAATGGTCTCCCAGTTGAGCCGCTCAGAAAATTCCAGGTCAATACCCTAGCGCAGGGGGAAAGAATAACGCGGTTAGCGTGTGTAATTTTTGGATAGTCTTGAAAGAAAGTGTGGTTAAGTTATTGGCTACACGCAAATTTCATGTTGGAAAACTTTGTTTTTACATAAAGTATGGAATTATTCACGCCGTTATGGTTTAATACCTCTATCTATTTATTATCCTGGGAGGGAAATCATGAATTATCGCCACCTCGGTAAAGCTGGCCTCAAGGTCAGTGAATTATCTCTGGGCGCCTGGGTAACCTATGGCGG